>JAJFLS010000421.1 GCA_021772595.1 Opitutales bacterium | reverse complement strand
AAAAGAGGGCGGCAACTGAAGGAAGCTCGGCCCGAGACGGTCACCGTGCTTGAGCGCTTCAAGGACGCGAAGAAAGGCGTCGGTCTCTTCGCTGGCTCCCGAAAGGCGCCGCTCGTGCGAAATGGCTTTGGGGAATTTGGGAGAGAATTTGAAGCCCGGTACCGCTTCTGCCATCCAGCGTTCCACGGTGGCGAGAGGAGGGAGCGCGTAGAAGATCGAGCTCGCTTCTACCGTGTTGAAAACCTTGGCGTATTCGCGGAGCAAATCCTTGGTATCGGTCTGGCCATCGAATACGGTTCCGATCCAGTCGCGACAAGACCAGACCGGGCAGCCGAGGTAGTAGGTGGGGTGGTTCATTGGCTACGCCCCGCCGTACACTTCGTTGGGATCGAACATGGGATCCCCTCCATCGAAGATGAGTTCGCCGGAATCGTTGTCCAGCTTTCGGTAGAAACAGGATCGGTATCCATTGTGACAGGACGCGCCGTTCTCGCCGATATCCGCTTTGCATAGAATGACGTCCTGGTCGCAATCGGTGCGCAGCTCCTTAAGCCACTGGACTTGGCCGGAGGATTCGCCCTTGACCCAGAGCTTGTTGCGGGAGCGGCTGAAGTAGGTGACCTTGCCGGTTTCGATCGTGTGTTCGAGAGCTTCTCTATTCATGAACGCGAACATCAGCACTTCGTTCGTATGGACGTCGGTCGTGATGCACGGGATGAGCCCGTTCGCGTCGAACTTGGGCTGCAGTTCGAGGCCTTTCTCAATATCCTCTTTCGAGGAGCGATCGTGTAGACAGCTCTTTGGCATAATCGCATGAATGAAGCGGAGAGATGCCGCAGTGTAAACTCAAAGGTTTCGCAAGGTACGGATTTTATTTGTCCACGAAAACTGCGAATGATCACGAAAAGAGAAAAGTTTAACCACAGATTCCACAGAGAACACAGATATGGATCAAACCCAGAACCCTATCATCTGCGCTCTCTGTGAAATCTGTGGTCAAATTCCGTCTATTCCTAAGGGGAGAAGGACAAAGATGAAATGATGTCGCGGAGGTCGAGAAGCGTGGAGATTCGATGGACCTTCGGATTCGATTCGCACGCGTTTGGATCGAGCAGGGCGGCGTTCCAGCCGGAGTTTAATGCCCCAAGCGCGTCTTCCTGGAGACTGTCGCCGACGTGTAGGATTTGGTCGGGCGAGCAGTTGAGTGATTGGGCCGCGAAGTCGAAGATCCGTGGATCGGGCTTGTCGGCGCCGATTTCGCTTGAGACGAATACATGATCCAGCCGTGCATCCAGCCCGTGGTCACGGACGACCGAATGGACGCGTTGGTCCCAGTTGGTCAAAAGGGCGAGTGCAATGCCTTTTCCCTCAAGGTAGTCGAACGTTTCGATCGCGTCGTCCGCGATTCTCCAGCGAGAGCCCTTGGCGAACTCGGTCCAAAGCTCGTCAAAAATCGCTTCAAAATTCTCAGGGATCGAGGCGAGCGGACGGATGGTGTTGGCGACGACGGCCTTCCAGTATTCGAGTTCGCGCGTTTCCGGTTCCGAGTCGCCTTTGCTTGTTTCGCGGAAGGCGGCTCGAAATCCGCTTTCGAGTTCCGCGTCGTCGAGGTGGAGTCCATGGGCGGCCATGATCTCCTGATAGATCTTCCCAACGGAAGGATTTGGGAATAACAGCGTGCCCGCCGCGTCGAAGGTGACGGCGCGAATATCCGGCAGTGCGCTCACTCTTCGCCCAGCTTCTTGAGCAAGTCGTAGCTGTAGATCCCGGTATTGTGCCCGTCGGAGAAGTGAAACCGGTACGCGTAGTTGCCGACCGCCACCCAGGATTCGATTTCCACGTCGGAATGGCTTTTGCCCTCTTCGCCGCCGTACTGAGTCCCAAAGATATCCCGCTCGCCTGAGACGGACGCGCTGGGGGAGAGCGCTCTCAGCTTTTGGGAGGAGATGTAGCTCTCTCCGCCGTCTTCCCAGACGATAGCGAGCTCGTTGCCGATCAGTTGCATATTCTGCGGGCGAATCATGGATCGAACTCTAGAAGCGCCTTTTGAAGATTCAACGCTGGCGTGCAAATATCTCCCGAAGGCCGCTCATTCAGTAAAAACGCCGCTAATTCCGGAGGGTTAACAATTTGTTGATACCTTTAATGGGCTTATGTGGAGAAAAATTTTGACAAAATGGGGAGAAATGGGGAATTTTGGGGGACTTTCCACAAAAGTATTTCAGTAACCAAGCAATGACTTCCCTCGCCAGAACGGTTTATGTTGGCAAACACCAGCGTAATCTTGATTCGAAGAGTCGCCTAGCGATTCCTTCGAAATGGCGTTTTGATGGGGACACGAATGACGGTTATTTGGCGCTTCCCGATCCGAGCGGATGCGTGCTGGTTCTGCCTCCGCACCAGGTGGCCAAGCTCTACGACAAGATCGAGGAGCAGCAGTTGAGCGACGAGGACGCGCAGGAACTCCAGGACAAGCTTTTCTCGCAGGCGGCTTTTTTCAGTTGTGACAAGCAAGGCCGCATCAACATGCCCGACGATCTCCTCGAGCATTCGGGAATCGCTAAAGAGGCGGTCCTCGTGGGGCGCATGGTAAATTTCCGCATTTGGAGTCCCGAGCGCTGGGACGCCATCGATCCGAAATCGAACAACGACGATCTCGGGAAACTCATGAAGCGCGTAAACCTGTAGCCCATGAAGCGAACATTGACAAAGAGGAATTCATCCCAGCGGTCCCTATTCTCCTCAATCGTGGGGCTTGCGGGCGGACGATCGCGTAGACGCAGCGGACCGGGGCGTCTGCAGCTGTTTGGAATGAGCGGCACTTTCGGCCGCGGAGTCGTCAGGCATTGCGATACTTGGGAAGTGGGGGACGAGACTCCCGATCGCATGACCGTGCGCGACCAAATGCACGACATCGCCCAACGCCGACGCGAGGAAGCGATCGATCGGCTTGGCGGCGAGAAGAAGAGAGGCTTCTATGATTTCATTAATAGATAGCTTCAGCTCAAACGCTCTTATGAAGGGTCACGTCCCAGTTCTTTCCGAGGAGACGCTCAAGTTCCTCGATCCCGAAGACGGCGGACTTTACTTGGACTGCACTTTCGGTGGCGGCGGACATTCGCGCATGATCTTGGAAACCGCGGACGCGACCGTGGTCGCGCTCGACCAAGACCCGCAGGCAGTAGAGAGGGCGGACGCCTTCAAAGAAGAATTTGGCGAACGATTCCAGTTTCGCCGCATGAATTTCTCAGATCTAGACACCTTGGAAGAAGGGCCTTTCGACGGCATCCTATTCGACTTCGGAGTGTCTTCCTTCCAGCTCGATCAGCTTGATCGCGGTTTCTCCTTTCGTGGAGAAGCGCCTCTAGATATGAGAATGAATTCCGAATCCGGACAAACCGCTGCAGAGTGGCTCGCCACGGCTGAACGCCGCGAGCTAATCCACGCGATCCGGATTTACGGAGAAGAAAAAAACTGGCGCCGCATAGTCGGCGCCATCCTCGAAGCTAGAACGCAGTCTCCGCTCCGTACCACAACGGAGCTGACAGAACTAATCCTATCCTGCACTCCCGCAAGGCTGCGTTTCACTTCGAAAATCCACCCCGCGACGAAAGTCTTCCAAGGCATTCGCATTGCGGTAAATCGAGAGCTCGATGTCATCGAACTCGGATTGCCGGCTGCTTTCGAGCGGCTGAAGCCTAACGGCAGATTGTGCGTGATCAGCTTCCATTCCTTGGAAGATCGGATCGCCAAGAATCTGTTTCGCCGTTGGGCGGGGCGACCCGAGCCAGGAGACAATCGGCCTCAAGATATGCGCGAAATAAAGGCGGAGCTTCTGACCCGCCGACCATCAACGGCTAGCGATATGGAAATCGCGGCAAACGCGCGGAGTCGATCCGCGAAACTCAGAGCGCTAAGGAAGGCGGATAACTAAATAAAATGGATACAACCATATATACAAGGAGTAGCAGGATAATGAATAACAATAGTACACTAAAAGAAGCGCTGAATCGTCAATTCGTGGCTGTGGCCACGCACGTGCCGCTTGAACGCGGCGTATACGAATGCAAACGCAGCGAACAGATCGGATCGAATAGACCTTCAATTTCTTTCAGGTCATTTGAGCAAGCGTATCCGGAATCTCGTGATACCTTCTCCATGTCCTTAGAAGCTCGATGAATCGGAAACCCAAAAATCGCGTAGCGAACCGTATTCTAAACCAGATCATCATCTTCTCGCTGTTGATGCTGACGATGGTGGGCGGGTCCGTCGTCGTTACAGTGTGGATGCGTCACCAGACGTCTCGTTCTGCTAACAGCCTTCAGGTGATTGAGCAGAATATCGCCATGGAGCGCCGCGCGCTTGCGCAACTGGATGTCGAGCTCACTGTCGCCATGTCCACCGATAAGCTGATCGACCTCAATCGTTCGCTCGGCCTGGGTCTACGCGAACCGGTCTATACTCAGATCGTTCACGTGACCGAGAATGTGGAGACAAGACTTTACGAGAAAAGCTCGAACAGCGTCCTGACCGCATCCCTCTCGACTCCCAATTAGAGATTAAATGGCCAAAGGCTTTGCACCAAGAATCAGATTCTGGGTCCTCGCTCTGTGCATACTGCTAGGGTATGGCGCGATCGGGTACCGCCTAGTCGAACTGCACGTGATCGATGCGCCTCGGTTGGTTAAGGAGATTGAGAGCAGCCGGTACCGGATAATCACCTTGAACTCGCGTCGAGGCGACATCTTCACCTACGATCTCAACGGAGGCCGAGAGCTGTTCGCGACCAGCCAGACTTTTCTAGAAGTGGGGATCGATCCTGTCTCTTTAAAAGAAGAGGACTTGCAGCGCCTCCCTCAGCTGAGCCGATTGCTCGGTCGGAAGCTGCATGAAGTAGAGGAGGTGTTTGGAGCTAAAGGACCGCGATTTTTGGGCGGAGAATCAACGCGTCTCGATCGTTGGCGACTGTTGCAACGGCGAGTCGACGAGACGACCTACGAGAAAGTAATGCAGCTAGATATTGCTGGCTTGTATGGAACGCGCCAATACAAACGCGTTTACCCGAAAGATTCGCTAGCGGCTCACGTGATCGGTTTCGTCCGGCGAGATGGAGAAGCGGCTACTGGAATCGAAAAAGAATTCGACTTCTATCTGAGCGGCCAACGCGGTTGGAAAGAGTCGGAGGTGACTGCGGGAAAAGAGATGGCTCAATTTCGTCGCCGTCAAGTATCTGCTAGAGATGGCATGAGTCTCGCTTTGTCGATCGACCCGTATGTTCAGCATTCGATCGAGGAGGAGCTCGCGAACATCGCTGCGACGTTTAAACCTGAATCCGCTTGTATTCTCGTGTCGGATCCTCACAGCGGATTCATTCTCGGTATGGCGAATTATCCGACATTCGATCCGAATCACTATTCTGAATACGAAGTGTCGAGCCATAAGAATCGGGCTCTGACGGATACACTCGAACCAGGATCGACTTTCAAAATCGTCGCGGCAAGCGGAGCGCTGGAAGAGGGATTGGTCAACATCCATTCCCAGTTCGACTGTTCGCTGCCAACCTTGCGCATGCCCAGTGGTTACGTCGCGAAACTGCCGAAGGATTGGAAGTCTTTTGGAGTCCTCTCGGTAGAGGAAATCGTTACCAATTCTTCGAATCGAGGAGCGGCTCATCTCGGCACGCTTATCGGAGATAACGAGTTCTACGACTACGTGCGAAAGTTCGGATTCGGCGAGCGTACAGGCCTGGATCTCGGTGTGGAGTCGCGCGGGATTTTAAATCCGGTAAGAAGTTGGGATGGATTGACGCTTTCTCGAATGACGATGGGGCATGCTATTTCGGCGACTCCGATGCAGATCCATTACGCAATGGCGTCAGTAGCGAACGGCGGAACTTTGATGCGCCCGCAGATCGTTTCTAAGATTCTGAATACGGACAACGAGGAAACTGTCACTTTCGGACCGATGGTTCGGCGTCGCGTCATTTCGCAAGATACGGCTCGCACGATGTCGCGTTTGCTCGTGAAAACGGCGTCGCCCGGAGGCACCGCGCATCGCGCCGCGATACCCGGCTATCAGGTAGCCGGTAAAACGGGCACGAGCCAAAAAATTATCGACGGGCGTTATTCGTCGCGAAAGCATGTTGGCTCGTTCTCCGGATTTTTCCCAGCCAGCAATCCCGAAGTCGTAATCACGGTTGTCGTCGATGGCTCCACGATCGACATGCCGATTTCCGGTAGCGGCGCTGCGGTGCCTTCCTTCAAGAGAGTGGCGGAAAAGCTGATCCCTTATTACGCAATCACGCGAGCCGAAGAAACCGAAGCATTTGCCTTGAGCGGAGATATTCGTAGAGTGAATTGACGCAATTGATGGACGAGATGAAATGAGTTCATTGCTAAGCGGAGTATCAAAGGAAGCCTCACGCAGAAGACGGCGAGGCATGAAAGCGAAACCGATGAATACGCAGGGGAAGAAACTGAGCGAATTGTTGAAGAAATCCGGCTCGAAGCTGAAACGCGGATCAGCGGATCCCGTGGTGAATCGACTCGTGATCGATAGCCGGCGAGTCACTCCCGGAAGCCTGTTTTTCGCGTTGCCCGGCCTGCGGCACGATGGGAGTTCGTTTGTCGACGAAGCGTTAAATCGCGGCGCAGTGGGCGTAGTGTCGAAAACCCCGCGGCGCTTCGGAAATTCGAAGGCGGTCTTTATCCAATCCGACGATCCCAGAGTAACCCTGGCGAAAGTGGCGAGGCGGTATTTCGGAAAACCGGACAAGGCTGTGAAGCTGATTGGGATTACGGGTACGAATGGGAAGACCACGGTCTCGTATCTTGCGAAGCATTTTCTGTCGCTCGACGGAGTGAAAACCGGCTGTCTCGGCACGATTGGCTACGACTTGGTCGAGCGAGTGTTGCCTTCTTTTCGCACGACTCCGGAAGCCCATGACCTTTACGAGCTGCTTTCGCAAATGAAAGGTTTCGGATGCGAGCGCGCGGTGATGGAAGTGAGCTCTCACGGGATCGACCAACTTAGGGTCGCGGAGCTGAGATTCGATGTGGGCGTTTTTCTGAATCTCACGCGCGACCACCTGGACTATCACGGCGACATGGAGTCCTACTTCGGCGTCAAACGGCGATTTTTGACAGGGGAGCTTGGTTCTGAGCCCAAGAAAATTTCAGTAAACATCGACGACGAGTACGGGAAGCGCCTGGCGAGGGAGCTCGCTGGAGAATCGATCATCACTTTTGGTACTGTGCCAGAAGCCGACTTGCGGGCGGAGGATGTGGAGATGGCGCCGGATGGGACGACCTTTACTTTGATTCGCGGAGAGAAGCGCCGATTGGTTCGTTCGCCATTGATTGGCCATTACAATGTCAGCAATTTGCTCGCGGCGCTTTCCATTTGCGTGGCGATGGATTTGGATATCGATGCCTGTATTAAGAGTCTGGATTCGTTTGGTGGTATTCCCGGGCGAATGGAGCGTGTTCAAAGCGGACAGCCATTCGAAGTAGTAGTCGATTACGCCCACACGGGCAACGCCCTTGAGCATGCGTTGACGATGCTGAGGGAGATTACTCCGGGGAAATTGAAAGTCGTGTTCGGGTGTGGTGGAGATCGAGATCGAGGCAAGCGCTCGGAAATGACGAAAGCAGCGACCGAGCTGGCCGATTATTGCTGGGCGACAACGGACAATCCTCGATCCGAAGCCCAAGAGAGAATATTCGATGACATGCGTCTTGGGGTGACTGATTCTGCCAAAATCGATTTCATCATAGATCGGCGCAGGGCGATGGAACTAGCCCTTAAGAGCGCTGAAAAAGGAGACTGCATTTTAGTCGCGGGGAAAGGTCACGAGCCGTTTCAAGAATTTGGGGACACAGTCGTTCCGTTTGACGATCGAAAGGTGGCGATTGAATTGCTCGAACTGATGAAGTTGGGCGGAAAATTCTGAGATGCGGGCATTCAATGCAGAAGAACTAGAGTCATGGAGCGGGGGCAAGTGGATGAACGGTCACCCGGATTGGTCTGCGAAAGGATTTTGCTACGATACGAGAAAGCTGAATACAGGTGATCTATTCGTTGCGATAAAGACGGCGTCTCGCGATGGACACGATTTTCTTGACGAAGCGAAGCAAAAAGGAGCGGTCGGGGCCTTGGTTCAGGATTATCGCGAATCCAGCTCGTTGCCGCAGTTGCAGGCCGATGACTCCTTAAAGGGTTTTCGTTCCATCGCGGCCGCTTATCGGAAAGAGTGGAAAGCGGAAGTGATCGGGGTGACAGGAAGTTGCGGCAAGACGACTGTAAAGGATTTGCTGATACAGTTGCTCGGAGGGCCTCCGGTCGCGCAGGGGACACAGGGAAATTTGAACAATTTGATTGGCGTCCCGACAACGATGATGGGGGTTGATTCGAGCGGGTGCGAATTTGCGGTGGTCGAGGCAGGTATTAGCGAGCCTGGTGAAATGCCCGAGCTCGCGCGTACGATTGATCCGGATATCGTTGTCTTCACCGCAATTGGGCCCGCCCATCTCGAGCAGCTTGAAAACGTGGATACAGTCGCGATCGAAAAAGGGCAGCTTGCGAGCGGAGAAAAGACCCGCCGCGCATACTTGGGAGAAACCTGCACTCCTTTTGCCGAGAGTCTCTTTTCGGGGGAACGGATTTTTGTCGAAGAGATGAGCGACGAGAAGAAACCGTGGAGCTATCGTCGAGTTGAGGACAGCGCGGGGATGAAGCTCGAACTCGTTGGACCCGAGGGAACGGAGATTTATCGGATCGAAGGAACGGGCAAGGCCCTCGCTTCGAACGCCGCTCTCGCGATTGCGGTTGCTCGGGATTTTGAGATATCCGTTGATCAGGTCGCGAATCGCCTTTCGAGCTGGAAGCCGAGCGGAATGCGCGGGGAGTGGCATTCGTATGGAGAAGCGAATGTGTATGTCGATTGCTACAACGCGAACCCGCTTTCGATGCTGGATGCTCTGGAAACGTTCAACGCGAAATCCGGTTCCGATCGAGCGCGACTGTATGTTATCGGCGGCATGGAAGAGCTAGGGGAGCAATCCAAGCAGTGGCACGAGAATCTTGGGGCATCGCTTTCAATAAGATCGGAAGACAGCGTGTACCTCGTCGGTGATGACGCGAAAAGCGTTCTGGAAGGAATGGAGAGCTCAGGTAATGAAATCGTGAATACGAAGGTTATTCCAGATATCGGCGTGTTGCGAGACGTCCTGTTGAACTACGAAGGAGATGTATTTTTGAAAGGGAGTCGTCGTTATCGGTTGGAAGAGGCGTTGACGTTTCTGTCGATAACACCCTGTAGCGAAGGCGCGTCATGCTAAGTTATCTCGCCCAATTCGAGGACGTATTCGGTCCGTTGCGACTTCTACAGTTTTCGACCTTGCGGATGGTCTTGGCATCGGGAACGGCGTTTTTCATCGGCTACGTTCTGGGTCCGTGGCTGATAGCCTTGCTGGGCCGGTTGAGCGTTCAGCAGAGCTTTCGAAGCGAATCGGAAGTGGGCAAGTTGGCGGAGTTGCACTCAAGCAAGAAGAACACTCCTACGATGGGAGGGTTGCTGATCTATTTTTCGGTCAGCCTGAGCGCGCTACTCTGGGCTCAGTTCAATGTCTGGACGCTAACGGCCTTGTTCGTCTATACGAGTTTAACCGTGCTGGGATTCCTGGACGATTATCTGAAAGTCACGAAGCGAAATAGCAAAGGATTCCCATCCCGCGGTAAGTTGATTTGGCAGAGCCTGACGACCGTAGTTACGCTTGTGATACTTTTAAATAATCCGATGAGCGCTGACAAAGTTTTGGAGCTTTGGATTCCGTTTTTCAAGAGCGCTGTGATGACCGAAATGCCGTTGTGGTTTCTCTTCGGATTTCTGCTTCTTGTCCTGGTCGGATCGAGCAACGCGATCAACGTCACCGATGGGGTGGATGGTCTGGCGATCGGTTGCACGATTACGGTTGCGATCGTCTATGCGATCATGGCCTACGCGGCGGGCCACTTCTACATTTCGGAGTATCTTTTGATTTCGCATGTGCCCGGGGTCGGGGAGCTCGGGGTTTATTGCGCGGCGATAATCGGCGGCGGACTCGCGTTTCTCTGGTTTAATGCGCATCCGGCGCAGATATTTATGGGCGACACCGGATCACTCGCGCTTGGCGGGCTCGTCGGCGTGATCGCTTTCATGACGCATCAGGCAGTGACTTTGGTGATTGTTGGCGGAATTTTCGTGATGGAAGCTTTGTCGGTCATTCTCCAGGTCGCGTCCTTCAAGAGCACCGGCAAACGCATTTTCAGGATGGCGCCGATCCACCATCA
>JAJFLS010000043.1 GCA_021772595.1 Opitutales bacterium | reverse complement strand
ACGAATCGAAACCTCTTGTTGAATCCCAGCACGGAAGCCAATTCCCTCCCCGGTCTCGAGATCGAAGCCGACGACGTGAAATGCAGCCACGGGGCCACCACTAGCCAGATTGAGGACGACGAGATTTTCTACATGCGTGCCCGAGGCATCCCCAGAGAGAAGGCGCAGGAATTAATTGTCTACGGTTTCTTCGAGGAAATCCTCGAACGGATCCAAGACGAGAAACTGGCCGACACCGCCCGCCAGCTCATTCGTGAGAAATTCCAATCCTAGCTGATTCCGTCTCCAAAAACGACGCCGCATCACTCAATCCATGTCCAAAGAATCACAAGAACGTAGCCTCACTCGCGAAGTAGAAGCGGTCCAGATCCCGAGCGGAGACCGCGTCGAGCTTCCCGCTCTCACCAAAGTCCATATCACTCAGCAGCTTGGCGGCAGTTATACCGTCATGACGCCTTATGGGTTGGCTCGCATTGACGGAAGCGATGCCGACGCCCTCGGAGCCGATATCGTCTCCAAGCAGGCGGGCGCCGAGGAAAACCCCGCCGAGACGATACCCAGCGGAGAGAAGCCGGACGAAGAAGCCATCTGGCAGCAGCTTAAAAATGTCTACGACCCGGAAATCCCCGTGAACATCGTGGATCTGGGACTCGTCTACTCGATGTCCGTCGAACCGAACGACAACGGAGGAAATCGAGTGAACGTGCAAATGACCCTCACCGCGCCCGGTTGCGGCATGGGCCCCGCGATCGCGGAAGATGCCAAGAGCAAGGTCACTCTCGTGCCCGGAGTCGATGACGCAGAGGTGAATCTAACCTGGGAGCCCGCTTGGGATCAGAGCATGATCAGCGAAGAAGGACGAATGATTCTCGGGCTTGTTTGATTGAAGCTTCCTCTGAAATCTACAGCGGTTTCGAAATCGAACGATTATCAAATTCGTGTATATTCGTGAGATTGGCACGCCCGCAATAATTTCGCGTTGAATTCCTTGCCAATCCGTACTTGTTAGGTACTTACGACACTTAAACTCAATAAATTTCTATGTCCGATAAAGACGAAAAAACGCCCGAACCGCCCGTCGATTCGATGATCCAGAAGAAGTTCCTCAAGGAACGCAAAATATTCCTCTGGGGAGAAGTTTCGGACGAATCTGCAAAGGAGATCACCGAGAAGCTGCTTTTTCTCGAAGCTGACGCTCCCGGCAAGCCAATCACTTTCTACATCAACACTCCCGGCGGATCCATTACTGCGGGGATGGCGGTTTACGACACGATCAAAATGATCTCATCCGAGGTTTCAGTAGTCGTCACCGGAATGGCTGCTTCAATGGGTTCGATTCTCCTTTCCGCGCCGAGCAAAGGAAATCGCTACTTGTATCCGCATTCCTACGTCATGATCCACCAGCCTTTGATCGCTGGTCAGCTTCGAGGTCCGGCCGTGGATATCCACATCCATGCCCAACATCTCGAAGAACTGCGGAATATCCTTAATGAGATTCTTGCCGAGGCGTCCGGCCAGCCGCTTGAAAAGATTCAGCAGGATACGGATCGCGATTTCTACATGACAGCCGAAGAAGCCATCAAGTATGGCCTCGCTGACAAGATCGTCACGGAAATCTGATGACAGTCAGGGAGGACCGGCTCGGTCCTCCAAATCCTATCCCATTACGGAGGACCAAGCCGGTCCTCCCTACCCCCAGATCGTTTGCCCGAGCTTGATTCCGGCAAATGCGAACAACACGCAGGCGATCACACTGCCCACCGCATTGAGCGCGGCGAGGCTCCAATTTCCCGTCTGCAAAAGCTTGAGTGTCTGCAAACTGAACGTGGAAAAGGTGGTGTATCCACCCAACAGGCCCACGGTCAGAAAAAGCGGTAATGCAGTGTCATGCATCCAAACATAGCGAGCGAAACTCTGCGTCAGCAGGCCAATAAGAAAAGAGCCCACAATATTTACGCACAAGATCGCCAGCGGAAAATCGCCGTCCACTTTTCGGTCGATCCAGATAACAGAAAGATAGCGCAAACTTCCCCCAAAGAAACTTCCGAGTCCTACGATAAGCACCGCTTTCAATTCAATTCCCATCGCGCCTATTCGCTATGCCGATTCGCGAAAGCATCGAGCGACATCGCCAGCGACTCCGCCAGTTTTTGCCGATAGACAGGCGTGTTCACAAGCAACGCTTCCTTGCTGTGCGAGAGAAAGCCGCACTCTACAAGAACCCCTGGGCATCCCAATTCCTTCAACACCTTCCAACGCGCTTTCTTCAACCCCCGGTCCATCCTCTGAAGATCCGAGATCAACGCTTTTTGAATCGCGAATCCGAGATCGAAATTCAAGTGATCGAAATCATTGCCGGGCCACTCTCCGGCATCGTTGCCTAATTCCGAATCGTTCGTCGAAGCGACTCCCGCGGGCGTCAACACGTAAGCTTCAATTCCCTCAGCTTCTTCGTTGAGGGCCGCATTGAAATGTACGCTTACGAAAACGCCGGCATTGGATCGGTTCGCGATTTTCGTGCGGTCCTCAAGCGAAAGCAGCCGATCGTCATAACGCGTCAAAACAACCTTGTATCCCATTTCCTCCAGTAATCCCTGCATTCGAACCGATATGTCGAGATTGATATCTTTCTCCGACAGATTCAGACTCTCGCTTCGCGTCCCTCGATCTGATCCGCCATGCCCGGGATCGATTACGATCGTGCGTGATCTCAAAGCGCCTTTCGCCGGGCTCATCGCTAATCCAAACATGTATTCAACATCTGAATCGCTGAGCGCGTACGCTCTTTTCCGCTGTTCGAATGGCGCGTCTAGAAAAATGGCAACGCCATCCAATTCCGCCTTTCGCTCATCTTCAAAAAGCCTCAACGTGCGGCCTTCTTTCTCAACGATCCAAACGCCGTCGCTATCTTTCCGAGTAACCGCTCCCGCATCCTTGGCCTGCTTGGCGATTCCCGCGGCTCTTGGAGTCGAGGGCTTCGGCTTTGGAGTGGGCGTTACCGGCTTCGGAGCGACTTCAGGTTTCTTCGGAGCACTGGGCTCTGGCTCCACAACCGCAGACGGCGGCTCCTTTTCAGGAGTCGGTTCTTGCTGCGTTTGACATGAGCAAAGAAATATAGCCGCGCATCCTGAAATCGAAAGCAAACGAATCTGTTTGCGGAATGCAGTGACCATTTTTCGGATTAGGTAATAAAGGAGTTTTATTGACTTTCAGAAGCCTTCACTTCCGATTCGCTCTCCTTCACTTCGTCGTGTTCCTCCACATCGTCGTGATCTTCTTCTTCGACGTGTTCATCCTCTTCTTCCGGTTCGTCTTCATCATCCGAATTAACAAGGTGATGACTATACTTCGGCGCTCGTTTGTTCGCCGGTAGTGGAGATAGCATTACATTAATATTGCGGCCCACCAGCCTCGGCTGATTGTCTGCCGTCGCCATGTGATCGAGATCCTTGATCGCACGCCTCATGGTATCAAACCCGACTTCCGTATGCGCCATCTCGCGACCGCGAAACGAAAGCGTGAGCTTAACCTTGTTGCCCTTGTCGAGAAACTCTTCCGCACGACGGAGCTTCGTCATGAAATCGTGAACATCGACTCTCGGGCGGAATTTAACTTCCTTCGTCTTGCTCGAGCTGCCTTTGCTGTCCTTGGCTTTCTTCTGCTGCTCGTAGACGTATTTGCCGAAATCCATGATGCGGCAAACCGGCGGTCTGGCTTGGGCGGCGACTTCTACCAAGTCCAAGCCCGCTTCTAGCGCGATCGCCAATGCTTCTTTCGTATCCATTAGCCCCACTTGATGTCCATCGGGACCGACAACTCGGATTTTTGGGACGCGAATCCGGTGATTGCGTCGTATGCTTGCGTATGGATCGGGCTTTCTAGGCGGTCTCCGTTTACCTCGTGGTCTTGGCATTAATTAGTTTAGAATTCTGTTACTTGGATACTTTAAATCGAAGCTTATCTTTCAAAAGCCCCACCATATCAACACTTTTCCTGGCAGTTGCACAAATGTTAATTTTGACCCGTTTCGCCTCAAACGCTGAAGCTTTCGCCGCAAGAACAGCTCGAAGTCGCATTCGGATTGCTGAACTTGAAACCGCCCGAAATAAGGGCGTTCGAGTAGTCGAGCTGCGTTCCTTTCAGGTACAATGCGCTCTTGCTGTCCACAATCACTTGGGCATTGCCGAACTTCACCAGAATATCGCCCTTTCGCGGAGCTGACACGAATTTCATCTTGTAAGACAATCCATTGCAGCCGCCCCCCGAAATCCCGACTCGGAGAAAGGGCCCGGTCTGGTCACGTTCGACGAGGGCGGAGACTTTACTAGACGCGGAATTGGTCAGCTTTATCAGCCGATCATCGCCCTGCCTAACGCCTTCCGGCAAATCGTTTTCCTTCTCAACTCTCACAATGGCCGTAATATCCCCAGGTTTTTCATGGAATCAAGCTAATCTCTCTTTTTCCGTTCTCAGGCAACGCCGTCGCGTTTGGCCAATTTAGTCGCCAATCGGATCGCCCGCAGAAAGCTCTCGTGCGACGCCACGCCGGTGCCCGCGATGTCGAAAGCGGTCCCGTGGTCCGGACTCGTACGGACGAACGGCAGCCCAAGAGTCACATTCACCGCGGTGTTGAATTCGATCGTTTTGAGGGGCGCCAAGCCTTGATCGTGGTACAGCGCGACCACCACGTCGAACACGCCGTTAAGCGCTCGATGGAAAATCGTATCGCCGGGCTGGCAATCGCTCAGACCTGGAATCGACTTTCTCAGGTTCGCTATTAGCGGATTGAACATCGTGATTTCCTCATTGCCGAGAAGGCCATCTTCGCCCGCGTGAGGATTCAGGCCGCACACTCCGACTCGCGGGTTTTCAACTCCCAGACCCTTCGCCAAGTCATGGGCCCGCTCGATAGCCATAGTCAGGCTCGATCGGGTCAAGTGGTAGGCGACGTTCGCCAAGGGGATGTGCCAGGTCACCAGCACGACTTTGAGTTTTTCGCCGACAAACGCCATGGTCGGTTTTCCGCCCCAATGGCTTGCGAAGAACTCCGTTTGGCCAGGATGGGTCAAGCCAGCTTCCACACAGCGGGCCTTCGAAATGGGTCCCGTGACCACCCCGTCGAACTCTCCTACGCCGCAACCCCTCGCCACTCGCTCCATCGCGTCCAAAGCGATTTTCGAACTCTCCAAGGTCGGTTTCCCCGGCTCGCATTTCGCGCTGGGCATTCCGACAACGATCTTATCGCAATCGAACGAGCCCGCTTCCGAAACCGTATCCAGCCAGCACTTCGGTCCAATGAGGCCGATTCGAGCTTCTTCCGGCGAGGTTTCCGAAAGGCATTTCACGATCAGTTCCGGTCCAACTCCCGCGGGATCTCCACAGGTTATAGCGATTCGAGGGACATCCATAAATTATGATTCGCTAATTCTATCTTTTCGCGGTTGAGCGAATCCGCGCTTTCCCCCCACGAAAAATTCGAGAAACGCGCGACACTCGGAATGTTGAACCGCGTCCGATTTCAGCAATTTCTGAATGATCTCTTTGTGGCTTCCTTCGTCGTTGAAAATCGCGGCGTAGCATTCTTTCAACGCCTTTATTGCCTCTTTCGGATGCCCTCGGCGGCGCAGTCCCACGAGATTGAAGCCGAAGAGCGTGTTCCGCTCAGCGAGCATCGTATACGGCGGAACATCGACCGTCACCGTGCAATCTCCGCCCAGCATCACGCCCTCCCCGATTCTGCAAAATTGATGAATGCCGCTATTTCCACCCAGAAACGCATTGTCCCCCACGGTCACAAAACCGCCTAAAAGACTGTTATTCCCGATCACCACATGATTTCCAATTTCGCAATCGTGGCCCAAATGCGTAACCGCCATCAGAAAGCAATCGGCACCCACCTTGGTGGCCTCACCTTCACGAGTCGCGCGATTAATGGTCGAGCCCTCTCGCACGGTCGTTCGGTCGCCAATGATCACGTAGGTTTTCAGCGTCTCGTCAAAGCTCAGATCCTGCGGCGGTCCCGCGATCACGCAGAAGCTCCCAATCGTAACCCAATCGCCAATGACCGAACCGGATTTGAGAATCGCGTGAGCCTCCACTCGAGAACCTTCCCCGATCTCAACGTCGCTTTCCAAAATCGCGTAAGGGCCGATCTCTACATCGCGGTCAAGCCTCGCGTCTGGAGAAACAATTGCGGTTTCATGAATCATAATGTTAGCCGAGAAAATTCATCTGCGAATCTTTAACCAAATCGAAAGTCTTCAAGGTTCGCAACAATTGCAACAGATCTGATTTAGGGTAAACCTGCCGCGTATCCACTTTATCGATGATATCAAGAAGCATCGTCTTGAACGAAAGAATTCCGTCGACTCCCTTTTCCTTCAATGCCGCAACAATCTGAGCTCGATAAACCTCTTGGGTGGGAAAAACCGGCGCCACGAGGATTCTCTTTGGAAACTCCGACTCGCCCAGCTCACGCCAATGCTCGAATTCGAACCATTTCTCGACCTTCTTCAATACGTTCGCCTCAAGATACTTCAGCATATCCGCGCCATTCGACATGGAGGCCAAGGCCGCTTTTTCACCATGCCAGCCTCGAACGCAAATCACAGCGCTCTTCAAGTGCCTGAGCTCGCTGGAAAATAATAGAAACGACGGCTCCCGATCGCCCGCCACGAACTTCATGTTTCGCGCATACAGATCCAGGCCTTCGTTTTTCTGCGAACGCTTCGACTGCGAACGGCCTTTGCGAAGCGGCATCGTCACAAACCCGTTCAGCTCAAGGTACTCTCTCGCGATTAGCTCCTCCATGAAACTCTCCGCGCAAATCTAAAACTTCGCCGCGAGCATCCTAAACGACACCCCCGAGTTCTCTCCAAATTCCTTCTACAACATCCAAGGAAACATCGTCTTTAGTCGCCGCCTGTCCGATCTTTTCCATGACGACAAATCTCAACGTTCCCGCTCTCACTTTTTTATCCTTCTGCATCGCCCCGAAGAGCGACTCGATTTTCAGTGGCCCTCGCAAACGCGACGGCAGTCCGTGCGCTTCCACTACTTGCGCAACACGAACGACATCCGCTTCGCCGATGTATCCATAATGTTGGCTCAATTTAGCCGCGGCCACAAAACCGACCGCGATCGCCTCTCCATGTAAATACTCGCCATAGCCTGCCACGTTCTCGATCGCGTGACCAAAGGTATGACCCAGATTGAGCAGCGCCCGACCTCCCGATTTGGAAAGCTCTTTTTCATCCGCGTTCACCACATCCGCCTTAGTCTGGCAATTCCGTCGCACAACCGAAGCCAGTCGCTCGTCCTCCCAAGTCAGAAGCGGTTCGGCCTCGAGCATCTCGAACAATTCCGCGTCCGCCAACATGCCGTATTTCATCACCTCAGCCATCCCCGCGGAAAATTCCCGCGACGGCAAAGTCGCCAGCAAATTCAAATCCTCGTAGACTGCGATCGGCTGATGAAATGCTCCTACCAGGTTTTTCCCGGCGTCAATATTGATGCCCGTTTTTCCTCCGACCGAGCTATCCACCATCGACAGCAAGGTAGTAGGAACTTGGATAAAACGAACGCCGCGCAGCCAAGAAGCCGCCGCGAATCCCGTCAAATCGCCAACAACGCCGCCGCC
>JAJFLS010000420.1 GCA_021772595.1 Opitutales bacterium | reverse complement strand
GGGCAAGGAATGCCACGAGCGAGGACAGTACGAGCGTGATGGCGACGTTTGGAAGCGTCTTTGAGACTCGTTGAAGCGAGAAGAATATCAGAAAAGTCACTACGCTTAGCCCCAGCGTTGGAAGATGGGTATCGCCGAGATGGCTCGCGGTTGCGCTGATGACGTCGATGAACGTGGAGGCTTGCGTGTCGGTAGGGAATTCGAACCCGAGCGTCTTCTTGATCTGATTGGCGATGATGAGCGAAGCGGCGGCGGTGATGTATCCAGTTATTACGGTACGCGAAATGTACTGGATCAAGGTTGCGACTCCAAGATAGGCGCCGACGACGAGAATCAAGCCGACGAGCAATAGTAGCAGCGAGATGTAGCCGACGGCTTGATCGCCGGCGATTCCGAGCGCGGCGAAAGAGCTCATCACCATGACCGATGTGGCGTTAGTCGGCCCGAGCACGATGTATTTCGAGCCGGCGAAGTACATGCCTACGATCGAGGCGATGGCGGAGCCGAAGAGCCCGTAGGAAAGCGGCAGCCCGGCGATGACCGCGTAGGCCATCCCTTGTGGGAATGCGAGCAAGGCGACGTTGAATGCGGCCCTAGCGTCGCAGGCTAAGATCGCACGCCCGTAATTGGCAGCGGTTTTCCGCAGCGGAAACAAGTCCAGCTGAGTAGTGAACGTTCGTTTTCGAGCCGCTTTATTCGCGATAGAGGAGGCTTCTGCCATGAGAAAGCCTTACTGTTTTGGACTTTCCGCAGAAATCGAGCTTATTGTCGCTTGATCGTCCGCAAAACCGAAGGAGGCTAGACGGTGTTCCACGCTATTCTGACAAGGACCGAGTTTCGGGCATAGGTTTGTGGCAACCAAAAAGCGGAATTCTTGTCCGAATAGCGTATCGGACCTTCCGACTCTCTTGTCCGACCCAATCTACCTGGGTCGATTTCTCGAAACCTCAAGTTCTTCTTAGAACGCCCATGAAAACAAAATCCGCTATCCTTGCATCTGTGATCGTGATTCTTGGAGTCACTGCTATTCTGGCGAATAGCAAAAAAGGGACATCATCCTTCGGCGAAAACACTGCCACAGTTGAGTCGCTGAACGAAAGGCTATCCACGCTTGAAGAGAGGGTGGCAAAGCTCGAGTCTGAGAATCAGAGGCTAAGAAGCGCTCTATTGAAACGTGAACCGGGGGCGCTCGTGCCGAAAGAGAACTGGAAAGAGTTTAAGCACAACGGCGAAACAATTTACGCAATCCCGCTGAATAATAATAAAGAGCTCGAATAAACCCGGATAACAATCCTCACTTCCCTTCGGCTACCCATCGTTTCATGGTGGCGATGTTTCGGGTGAGGATCTTTCCTTGGACGGGGTCTACGTTCTTCGACTTGATGTAGACTGCCATGTCGCTGTCGTACATAGCTTGGGATTCGGGGCCGTGGTCGTTGGTGGCTTCCATCCATTGGTCCAGTCGCTTTCTGAATGTCTCGAGTTGCTTGCGGCGCTTGGGCTCTCCGGCCAGGTTGTTGATTTCGAAGGGATCGTTTTTCAGATCGTAGAGTTCTTCTTTCGGGCGTGGAGCGTTGAAAAGGAGTTCCTGAGTTGCGTTGAGCGTTCCGGCTTCGTGGGCGGCGCGGAGGGCTTTGACGATGTCTTTTCCGTCTTTGTAGCGATTGGGCTGCATGTGGGGCCGTTGGTACAGGTAGTTGCGAATATATTTGTAGCGCTGGGTTCTTAAGCCGCGCAGATGCTCTACCGTTTCGTCGCAACGGTCGCGCGCTGCGTAGATTGTGGTTCGCTTCTTATAGTCTTTGCTCAGGATATCGCGCGCTTGCATGTAGTCTGGAATATCGATTCCCGCGAGACCGAGAGAAAGGGCGGCGATGTCGATATGCTCGACGAGATCGTTGCGAGTTTGTCCCGCTTCGATTCCGGGACCGGCAATGACCAGGGGCACGTGCAAGCCTTCTTCGTACAGAAACTGTTTGCCGCGTGCATGGCTGATCCCGTGATCGGTCATGAAGAGCACGACCGTGTTTTCGTAGTCTCCTTCGTCCTTCAGTCGCTGAACGATTTCTCCGACGAAATGGTCCGTATAGCGGACCGTGTCTAGATAGGCGGCCCAATCTTCCTGGAGCACGGGATCGTTGGGGTAGTAGGGAGGCAGCGTCACATCGGCAGGATTTGTCTTGTCGCCCATGAGCTTTTCAAATTGCGCAGTGAACCTGCGGGTGGACTCGATTGTCCCGCTTCGGTGTTTTCCGCCCGGGAGTTGAATCTGGGCGAAAAAGGGCTGGCCTTTTTCGCGTTCGCTCCAGTCAGCGCCGTCGTACATCGCCTTGTCCCACTCGAAATTGTAGTCGGTTTTGCCGAGGTTGTCGCGGCTCTTGTTTGGCCAACCGGTGATCGCCGTATAATAACCTGCTTCCTGAAAAATTTTCGGAACGGGCCGAATGCCGTCTGGCAAGTGGATCTTCATTTCGCCACGACCACTGCGGTGATGATGCGCGCCGATCGAAGTCTGGTACATGCCAGTGATAAATGCAGATCGGTTCGTCGAGCATACGGGAGCCGTCACGAATGCCTTGCGGAAAAGCGCGCCTTCCTGCGCCAACTGGTCTACATGCGGTGTTTCGATTAACTCTTCTCCATAGCAGGAGAAGTTGTCCGACATGTCGTCGATGATTATCCAAAGTATATTCGGACGGCTTTCTTCAGCGGCTTGGGAAAATTGAAAGAGGCCGGCGAGTATAAAGGCGCAAACGAGTTTCGTGAATAGCGTTCTGTTCATGGGATAGTTTATATAGTGCAGTTTTCGATTCGATTTACTTATCTCAACATCATCCACAAATACGCGTAGGACAATGCGGAAGTGTAGGCGCGCTGGTTGAGGTTAGCTCCTCCTCCGTGGCCGCCTTCGGTGTTTTCGTAATAAAGGACGGGCTTTTTCAACTCGTCCATTCTGGCGACCATCTTTCGAGCGTGAGCGGGGTGGACTCGGTCGTCGCGGGTGTTGGTCCAGAAAAAGACTTTCGGGTAATTCTTTCGAGGATCGAGATTCTGGTAGGGCGACCAGCGCTTCATGTACTCCCAGTCGTCCGTATCCGGATTCCCATACTCGGCCATCCAGCTCGCTCCGGCTAGCAATTTGTTGTATCGTTTCATGTCGAGCAGCGGCACGGCGCAGACCACTGCGTTGAATAGTTCGGGCCGCTGAGTGAAGGCTCCTCCGACGAGCAGGCCACCCTGCGAACCGCCTTGGATACCGAGATGCTTGGGGGAGGTGATCTTCCGGGCGACAAGATCTTCGGCCACCGCGATGAGGTCGTCGAAGTTGGTTTGGTGTTTTTCCTGCATAGCAGCCTGGTGCCATTTGGGTCCGAATTCGCCGCCACCGCGAATATTCGCCAGTACATATACGCCGCCGCGATCCACCCACGCCGTTCCGGTCGAACCCGAATAGCGGGGGACGCGCGAGATTTCGAAACCGCCATAGGCAGTCAGCAAAGTGGGATGGCTGCCGTCGGCTTTAAATCCTTTTGGTGTGAAAACGAAATAGGGGATCTTGGTTCCGTCCAGGGAGCGTGCTTCGAGCTGCTCCACTTGCATCCCGTTAGGATCGAACCAGGAGGGCGAGGTTTTGACTTTCTCTGGCTCGGCGCCGTCTTCGACAAGATATAGACTCGATGGTGTAAGGAAGTCGGTATAGGTGAAAAAGAAACTGTTATCAAATTCGCTGCTGCTTCCAATGCCGACGGTTCCCAGGCCAGGGAGCGCTATCTCTTCGCGAGTCCACTTACCGTCACTAATCGTCAGTCGATATAAACGGCTACGGACATTATCGAGTGTAGTATATACAAGATGGTCGACGGTGTGGGAAACTTGATCGAAGGACACTCTCGCTTGCGGCTCGAAGAGGATGTCGAACGCGCGTCCGCCTTGAAGAAATGTGTCGAAGTCGATCGCCAGCAATGCGTCCTGCGGATAGGTTTCTCCGCCCGTTACCCAGTCGGAACGAAGATAGACTAGCATTTTTTCTTTGAAGAATCCTTCGAGCCTCGCGTCGTCGGGAATATCTATTTTAACGAGGCGATCGCCCAATCTTATATAATCGATGCCACGAAAAAATTCCGGAGAGACGTGCACGATGTCGTAGCGTCCCTCTGGAGTGTGGGAAGAATAGCTGCCGATGGATACATCGTCGGCGGAACCTTCGAAAATGGTGGTGGCTTTGCTGAGCGGCTCTCCTCGTCTCCAGAGTTTGGAAATTCTCGCGTATCCGGATTCGGTTAGGGAGCCCTCGCCAAAATCCGTTCCGACGAGCAGCGTGTTTTCGTCGAGCCATGAAACTCGCTGCTTGGCTTCTTCGAGGTGAAAGCCGTCTTCGACGAAGTCAATTGCGCCAGTGTCGAACTCTCGGCTAACAACTGCGTCGGCGCCGCCCCTGGAAAGCCGAACCATGCACAAACGTCCTTCGGGCTCCAGAAAAGTGGCGCCCTTCCAGACCCAGTTCTCCTTCTCGCTCGCCGCGAGGGCGTCCACGTCGAGTACGGTTTCCCAATCGGGCGAGTCGGCCTTGAAGCTTTCCAGCGAGGTTCGTCTCCAAATGCCTCGCACGTGATCGGGGTCCTGCCAGAAATTGTATAGCATATCCCCATGAAAGCCCGCTGAGGGAATCCGGTCTTTCGAGTTGTAGATCTCGATTAGCTTGCTTTCGATTTCCTCGAATTCAGGGACCGCTTCGATTTTCGAAGTCGCTCGTTCGCTTTGCTCCTTCGCCCACGTGAGCGCCTTTTCATTCTCCACCTCCTCCATCCAGAGGTAGGGATCTTCATCGGCCGTTGCATCGACCAGGAAACCGAATGCGCTGATCGCTAGCGCGAAAATTAGCTGAGGAGGAAGAGGTAGTTTCGAAATCATTTTCGAAGGTTAGTTTTTTCTAGGCGGTTTGAAAGCGCGAACTTTTTTGGACGCGGGAACTTCAATCATTGGTCGCGTCGGGCGTCGTCCCGGACGAAAGACGTTTTCTTTCTGAAAATAGCCTGCGAGCCGCCGACAGGTCGGGGTCAATGACAGGCTCCTACATTCGAGATTGCAGACAAGGTGACGCCTACGGCAAAGGCGAGACGGTGCAAAACGCGCCTTGCGGATTGGGAATGAGCGGTGCAATGATGGTTGATTCATGAATTCGGGAAGCGATTCGCAAAGTAGGGAGACCGACGGCAGGGGAGTCCGTGTCTATTTGTTTCTAGAGAACAACAAGATCGTTTTGAACCGAAACGGATCGGGTCGGTTGGAGGCGTTTTCGATCGAGGGTGATGCCGAGGATGCGAAATCGATTTGCGAACGTCTGGCTTTGGACTGCGAGCCAGTGGAGATCGAGAACGTTGGGACAGGAGCCCTGTATTTCGCTGGCTTGAGCGATTGCGAGCTTCCGGATTCGCTTGGGACTGAATGTGTGACGATGACGCTTGGCGAACTGTATGAACGGGCGGACAGCGGCTCGGAGATAAGCGATAAGCTACGAGCAGATCTGGCAGTCATACGCGACAACGCGATTCGTATTCCCTATCTGTATTTTAAGGAGACAGATTACATTTACCGCTTTCGGGCGGACAAGCAGAGGAACAAGAATGTCTACCATATCGACGATGCGTCGGTTGCGCTTTATCACAGTGCCTTGTGCGACGCGATCAAGGCGGTGAAGCGGGCGAAGGAGCGCTCGGCTTCGTCTCCGGCAGCGCTCGATTTCGGCGCGGTCGAGTATTTGCTGCCGAGCCATTTCGGTTTTTGCTTGGGCGTGCAGAACGCGATCGAACGCGCCTACGAGACGATTGCGTCGAATCCCGGTCGCCGCGTTTTCATGCTGAGCGAATTGATCCACAATCCGTTCGTGAATGAGGATTTGAAGGCGCGTGGGTTGAGGTATTTGCAGAGCGACAAGGGCGTGCCGGTTCGCGACCCGGAATCCGGCGAACTCTATTGGGATACGCTTTCGGACGACGACATCGTCATCATCCCCGCGTTCGGCGCTCGCGACGAGGACAAGGTGAAGCTCATCGAGCGCGGGCTTCCGCTCAACGCTTACGATGCGACGTGCATGCTTGTGGAAAAAGTCTGGAAGGCGGCGAAACGCTACGGTCAGCGCGGATTTACTGTTGTGATCCACGGGAAGGCGGAGCACGAGGAGACCAAGGCGACGTTCTCCAACAGCTCCAAATATGCTCCGTCCGTTATCGTGCGGGACATGAAGGAAGCGGCCCAGCTTGCGAGCGTCATCACCGCTCGAACGGACGAGGAGCGGGATAAGCTTTTCGAGCCGTTTCGCGACCGGTGCAGCGAAGGCTTTGATGTGATTCGCGACCTGGAGAAGCTCGCGCTGGTCAACCAGACTACGCTTTTGCGAAACGAGACGCTCAAGATAATCGAGTATCTGGAGGCGGCGCTGGAGGAGCGTTATGGAGCGGCGCACATCGAGGAGCACATGGCGATGAGCAGCAAGGGGGACACGCTTTGCTACGCGACGCAGGTGAACCAGGACGCTCTCGCTCAGGCGATCCGGCAAGAAGTTGATTTGGCGATCGTGGTCGGCGGTAAGAACAGTTCGAATACGTATCAGCTCTACCGGATTTGCGAAGAAGCGTTTGGCGATCGAGCATTCTATATCCAATCGGAATCGAACATACTTACGAGCGAGCGGATCGCGCATTTCATTTTTCCGTACGATCCGAAAGATTCGAAGCAGGGGCGAATGGAGGAGCGGTCGTTCCTCCCCGATGAAGAGCGTCCGCTGAGGATTTTGATCACGGGCGGCGCATCCTGTCCCGATGGATTGCTTCAGCAGATCATCGCGAAAGTGAACGGGTTTTTCGATCCGAATAAAATTCGGCGTATCGAGGATGTGATTACGGATGTGGAAGCGTTGAGCGAGTCGTGAGGTAGCGGCCGATCTCTGGTCGGAACGACGCAGTCGTTCCGCTACAAGTTGGTTTTAGAGGTAGCTCGCTGAGCTCATAGGTGTCAACTTAAGCTAGAAGAAGAAGTTCGCTGATTGTAGGAGCCTGCTTGCAGGCGATTGTTTCCTGGGCAATGGCGAAGAATAATATCGCCTGCAAGCAGGCTCCTACAATCGAAAACACTTAAGTTGGCGCCTATACGCTGAGGGGGAGTAGGCGAGAGATCGGCCGCGACCTTCAAATTTTCGGTTGCAATTGGGGCGACGATTCGATTCGAAAAACGGATATGCCGATCTACGAATTCTATTGTAAGGATAACAACACGATCTATTCGTTTTTGGCGAAGTCGCTATCGTATCAGAGCGCGATGCCGCGTTGTCCCGAGAATGCCGACTACTCGATGGAAAAGCGGATATCGGGATTCGCCTTCATCGGGAAGGCCAAGGAACCGTCGGAAGGCGGCGACATGGACGACATCGATGACGCGAAAATGGAAGGCGTCGTGGCGGAGCTGGAGCGCGACATGTCGGGGTTCGACGAGGACAATCCCGACCCCAAGCAGATGGCGCACCTTATGCGAAAAATGTCGTCGCTAACTGGTCAGAAGCTTCCCGGCGAGATGGAGGAAATGGTGCGTCGATTGGAATTCGGCGAAGACCCGGAAAAGCTGGAGGAAGAATTCGGCGATTCGATGGACGATCTCGGCGAGGATTTCGGATCGGACGATCCCGGCGGTACGATCCGAAAATTGCGCCGCCGTCTGATGGGCCCGAGGAAAGACCCCGAGTTGTACGACATGTCGGAGTATTGCGACTAGGGGGTGTTGGGATTACGAATTTATCGCCTGCAAGCAGGCTCCTACAATTTGGTTGATCTGTAGGTGCCTGCTTGCTGGCGATTTTGCAATAGGTCGGAAACGTTGTCTTATTTCGACAACCACTCTGGGTAAGGGCAGTCGGCATTCAGCGTATCTTTGAACCAGCTCCAGATTTCTGGGGAAACATAGGTGTAGGGCCAGGTTTGGTTCTCTTCGATTAGTCCCTTCCGGTAAGGATTCAAATAGCAGTAGTGGAGGGTAGGATGGAAGTCGGCGTCGTTTCTCAGTTTGCGATCGAAGAATCCGCGTTGCCAAAGAGCAAGCTGAGGTCGGTTGGCACGCGATACGGATGATTTGATTTTGGATACTAGCTTTCCTAGCGAAAGGAGCGAATTCAGACGTATGACCGTATGAACGTGGTCGGGCATGATCGCATATGCGTAGAGATCGATCGCTTTATCCGATTCGCATTGCGAGAAAGCGGTTCGGAGTGGAATGAAAAATTCTCTTCGAGTGAGGTCTACGGGATTAGAATTTGTGCAAAAGGTTAGGAAGTATCGGGCGTTGGGTTCGGATGACCGGCCCGAGCGCAGCGATTTCTGGCCTTTGGTTGGGAAAGACATTTGAGAGATGGATATGATGTTTGGGCTGTGGAATCGCCTGCAAGCAGGCTCCTACATTTTGAGTAGTTTGTGTAGGAGCTTGCTTGCAAGCGATTGTGCTCGGCCTCGCTACCCGGCGCCTTTGATTTTTCCGTTGCCGGAGAGGAGGACGGCGATGGGGCGGGTCTGGGCGAAGTGGGAGCAGATGATCATCGCGATGACCGTGATCGGCACGCAGAGGAACATTCCCGGAACGCCCCAGAGGGAACCCCAGAGGCTGAGCGAAAGCAGGATGACGAGCGGGCTCAAGTTGAGCGAATTGCCCATGAGGCGCGGTTCGAGCAGATTGCCCACCAAGACTTGTGTCGCGACGATGCCGCCGATGACGACGGCGACCTTCGAGGGTTCTTCGAATTGAATAAGAGCGAGGACCGACGGAAATGCGGTGGCGAGGATGGAGCCGACGGTCGGGATGAAGTTGAAGAAAAATATGAGCAGACCCCAGAACGCTGCGAAATCGAGGCCCGCCCAGGCCATGATCGCGTAGCTCAATACTCCGGTCGTCATGCTGGACAGCGTCTTGATGCCGATGTACTTGCGGGTGTCGCGGTCGATTTGCTCGATGATTTTGAATACTTCGTTTTCTTTGATGTTCCCTCGGGCCATGCCTTTGATTTTCGGGCCGAAGCTGCGTTGCTCCAGGAAGAGGAACATCACGTAGATGCTGATAAGGCCCGCGTTTCCGGCGAGACCGCCAAGGGCGCCCGCGACGCTTTTGATGAGGGCGCTGAAGTCGAACTGGGCGACGAACTCCTTGATTGGAGGCGGTTCCTCGAAGGGCAGCCAGCCGTAGACTTTGTCGATCATTGGCTCGATCTTCTCCTGGTATTCTGGAGCGACTTGAATGACTTGGCTGACGTTTTGGGTGATGAAGCTGAAGAACAAGCTGAGAATCCCGACGATCACCAGAACGGAAGCGATGTATCGGAGGGATGCTGGAAGCGATTTGCCTGCGATTTTCAGCCTCATAATCGCGAAGGAGAGCACGTTTATGATGTACCAGATGAACACGGCCAATATGAATGGAATGATCAGTTTCTGTCCCGTGTGCAGGATGAAGAAAATCGTGACAGTAATGCCAAGCCAGAGAAAGGACCGAAGGAGGGGCGAAGTGGATGTGTCAGGGGTCATGGGAAGGATGGAATCGGGGGCGAGTTTGGAGGGTGATTACGTAAAGATCCAGTTAGAAACAGGGTAATTTTTCGATCGGGGATTCGTTAACAGCATGCAACTCAATAGCTTTTGGAAATTAGAAATTTCGCGAAACAGAAATAGCTGAAATTGGTCTCATTCAATGAGGGAAGTCTTTCGTTCTATTGGCTAGATCAGTTAGAGGAAACAATTTTCTGGAGTGGATTTGAGGAACCCAGAAAACTAGAGGAGGGCCCGGGCGGATGGGGATTCGCCCGGGTTTTTTCGTGGGAAATCGGTTCGTTCGACGTCGGGGCTGCAGGCGATTACATCGTGATTCGAAAAATGGTAGGGCTGCTTATCCCTAAGCAGCCGAGCTGTGGCTCTTTCTTTTCGGCTGATCCCGCGCCTGCGGGATCAGCCCTACCTTGAATCGCCTGCAAGCCGCCGACAGGTCGGGGTCGATGACAGGCTCCTACAATCGATTTCGCTTCTTGCCCGATGGCGCGAAATCCGTTTGGTTCGCCGTCTTTCGAAGGATAGACATGCCGACTTACTCAGAACTGGTGAAACCCGAACTCCTCTCGCAGCCTGTCTATCAGCCGGGCAAGCCGATTGACTACGTGGCGCGCGAGCTGGGGCTGGATCCTGCGACGATCGTGAAGCTCGCTTCCAATGAAAACCCGCTGGGGGCCTCTCCTCGGGCGATCGCGGCGGGCAAGGCGGCAATGGACGAAGTCCACCTGTATCCAGATGGTGGGTGCTACGATCTCAAGCGCGCTCTTGCGGACTCGCTTGGAATGGATGCGGCGCAGATCATCGTGGGGAACGGGTCGAACGAAGTGTTGGAACTGCTCGGGCACGCCTTTATCGAAAAAGGCGACGAGGTCGTGATGGGGCAAGGAGCGTTTATCGTCTACAAGCTGGTAACGCTTTTATTCGGAGGGACGCCGGTGGAAGTTCCGACTAAAGATCGCCGACACGATTTGCGGGCGATGGCGGCGGCGGTCACGGATCGGACGAAGCTGGTTTTTCTCGCAAGCCCGGACAACCCCAGCGGCGCGGCGAATTCCCAGGAGGAAATCCAAGAGCTTATCGACGCTTTGCCGGAGCATGTAGTTTTCGTTTTGGACGAAGCGTATTCGGAATATTTGGATGAGGCTCCGGATTTTCGCGAAATGATCGCGGCGGGAAGAAAGATCTTTTGCACGCGCACGTTTTCCAAAATTTACGGGCTCGCGGGCTTGCGCATCGGCTATGGTTATGGCGACGCCGAGCTGGTCTCATTGCTGAATCGCGCTCGGGAGCCGTTCAACGCGAACGCGATCGCCCAAGCGGCGGCAGTCGCGGCGCTCGGGGATCAGGCGTTTGTCGAGCATTGCCGGGCGGCGAACGCGGTGGGGCTGACGCAGCTTCAATCGCAGTTCGAGTCACTAGAAATCGAATACATCCCCAGCTACGCGAATTTCGTGACGGCGAATGTGGGCGATGGCGGGGCGGCGTTTGAGGCGATGCAGCGAGATGGCGTGATTACCCGTCCGCTCGCTCCTTATGGGATGGCCGAGTGGATCCGGATTTCGGTGGGGACGGAGTCGCAGAACGAACGGGCTTTGGCGTCTCTCACTTCGTTCTTGAGTAGGCAGGGCGGCTAGCCGCATTGTGGGGGCTTGTTTTTCGTTACGATAGCCAAGTGAATTTTTCGTCGACTGAATTGATCCTTTTCGGAATAGGCATCTTCGGGTGCGTCTTGTTGAACGCGATTTTCGTAGCGACTGAGTTTAGCTTGATGATGCTGCGTTTCACTCGTTTCAGCACGGGCAAGATGGACGGGGCGAAGGAATCGAAGCCGGTGGCGGGTCTGCTGGAGGATATGAGCGCGAGCGTCAAAGTACTTCGATTGGGGATCACTCTGTGCACGATCGCGGTGGGATTTCTTCTAGTCCCTCTTTCGCTATCCGTCCTGGCGGCGCTTGGGTGGTCGAGCGAATTCGAGATCCGGATTGCGATGGTTCTCAGCTTCGCGGTGGCGGTGGCGACGCATTTCGTATTGGGCGAGCTGGTGCCGCGTTCCATGGCGATGCAGTTTCCGGTTCGGAGCTTGGGGGTGACGGTGCCGATCGTCCGGGTTTTTCGGTTCGTGGTGAAACCGATTTCCAGTCTGTTGAACGCGTTTTCGAGTGTGATGCTGAGATTGTTACGACTGGATCCGAACTCGGATTTGAACTTGATGGATGTCGAGTCCCAGATCCGGACCATCGTGACCGGCGGCGACGATTTGCCAGCGGTGACGGAGAGCATTTTGAACAATGCCATGGACCTGCGCAAACGGGTGGCCCACGACATCATGATTCCGCGGAATCAGTTGAAGTACTTCGACGTGGAAGACTCCATCGAGGAGAATGTAGCGGTCGCTCGCGAGACGGGCCATACGCGTTTCCCGGTGTGCGAAGGGGATCTGGATCAGTGCATCGGGATTGTGCATATCAAGGATGTCTTTCGGAGCGGCGGACTGGCGGAGGACATTGACCTGAACAAAGTGAAGCGGCCGATTTCGAGCTTCTCGATGGACGAGCCGCTGGAAGGCGTGCTGCAAGGCTTTCTAAAGCAAAAGCAGCATTTCGCTCTGCTGATCGACGAGTTTGGAGGCGCGGTGGGAGCGATCACCTTGGAAGACGTGCTCGAAGAGCTGGTTGGCGAGATTCAGGATGAGTTCGACCGGGACAAGGAGATGATCTCCAAGCTGGATGACGGGGGATTTCTGGTAGACGGACTGACGCCTCTGCACGATGTTTCCGAGGAGATTGGCGTTGAGCTGGAATCGGAGGAGGTCTCCACGTTTGGCGGCTACATAACATTGAATCTCGGTCGCATGCCGCGTCTGCACGAGTCGTTTCGGATCGATCGTCTCGAGATTACTGCCGGGAGCCTGGACGACCGGCGGGTGATCGCGGCGACGGTCATGGTGCTTGCCGAAGAGGACGCTCCTGAGGATTCGACCGCGGAGTGATTCGTGGGATTGGGCATTTTCCACGCCGGGGCGCGGCGTAGATGCCTCTGTAGCCGCGATCGCTGATCGCGGTTCTATCGGGAGGAGATCGGGCTTGAGTTTCCGAGAAAAATCGTTTCACTTGTGAGTTCGGATTGGCGTTTCTTTCTAGTCCGCTCTAAAAGCTACTGATCAAACCTAAATTTCCCTCTAGATGCCCTCCTTTTGTTCAGCGATTTACGGCCGGTTCGCCGTCGTCGGACTTCTCAGTCTGACCCTCGTTTCGGCGTCGTTGCAGGCGGACAAGAAGGGACAGGAGCTAGAATCGGGAATCGAAGGCACGGATAAGGAATATGTCCTTCCGGTCCTCGAGTACTCGTTCAAGCAGGATTTGGAGCATGCCTCGCCGCTGGACTACCGCTCGGTCAAGGCTTCTGGATTGCCTCTCGCTCTGAGGCATCGGATCGACGCGATTTGGTCGGGATCGGCCTTTTTTATTCCGCTGGACCAGACCGCCTCGGATTTCCCGTTTGTCGCGGAGGTCCAGTATCGATTGCGGCGTTCGCCCTGGTCGGACCCGGAGCGGATGGTCGAAGCGCGTCTGTTGGATGGCACGCAATTCCAAGCGTTGGTGACGCGGGAGTTTGGGATGGGGCGCGAATACGAGATGTCGGCGGCGTTGCAGCACGCGGAGTCAGTGCTCGCCAACGATGATTTCGATACCCTGGAGCAGACGAGTCTGCCGGTCGAGCTTCGCGCGGAAATCGGACAGAACACGGATTTTATTGCGGGCGCGGAGTTCAAATCTTCTCGGCTGAATGCGGATGGCGATCTTAGCCAATCGACGGAGCAGTCGATTAAAATGGGACTCGGCTCGGAGCTGGCGGAAGGCTTCTACGGCCAGATCACCGCGGGCGGGAGAAATTCGCAATTGGACCGAAACCGTTCCGAAACCGCAGCTGAAATGGACGCTGCGCTGATCTGGCAGGTCGGGGCCGATTCGCAGTACTCGCTGACTTTTAATCGATCGACGCGACCGTCGCTCATCGCGGATGATTTCGTGAAAGCGGAGACGGTTTCGTTCGCGGGCGATTTCACACTGTCCGGCATGTGGTCGGCGTATTACGGCGTTTCGAAAAGCTGGATGGAGCTCGAGCCGACGTATGAGAAAGAGCTTTATAGCGGCGAGGTCGCGGTGAGCTTTTCTCCGAGCCAGTCGATCAGCTTTTCGGGCGGCTACATTTTTCGCAGCGGCAGTTTGAGCCGCGTGCAAGACGACGAGGCGGAGCAGATCATCCGCTTGTCCGCGACGTTGTCGTACTAGAGGGAGCCCTCTTTCTTCGTCTTTGTCTTAATCTTTGTCATCGTCGCCTCTTGGCCGTTGTAGATTGGGACGAAGACAAAGACGATGACTAGGACGAAGATCTTGATACGTCGCTGTTGGGCCGCTTCCTTTACTTGAACGCGGCGCGGCGCAGGCGGTCGTTGATGGCGAGACCTAGGCCGAGTTCGGGGGCTTCTTCGGCGATGATCTTCGCGTAGCCGCCATCGTCGAGCTCGCGCAGTTTGGCGTAGAGTTTGGCGGCAATGGTTTCCAGTTCTCCTTTTTCCGAGAGCCAGTGGATGTTGTTGGATAGGGTGTGCGATGGTTTCCTGAGAAGGAGATAGACAATGGAGCGGTCGGAGGTAGCGAGCTCTTCTTCCTGCACGGATTTCGAGCGCAGTTCGAGAGTGGTCCGAGGGCTGTAGTGGCTCGGGAGTGTTCCGGGGGCGATCGTGATTTCGGGCTGATTGGGATTAGGGCGTTCGAGTCTTCGCTTCAAGGCGTTCTCGATTTTCTCGATGGGGAGGGCGCCGTAGCGTAGGACCTTGGGATCGCGAGGATTTCGAAGATCAATAATAGTCGATTCGACTCCGAGCTCGCAGGGTCCGCCGTCTAGAATGTAGTCGATCCTGTCGCCCAGGTTGGCCTGGACGTGGGCGGCCATCGTCGGGCTGATGTAGGCAAAAGGATTGGCGCTGGGGGCGGCCAGAGGAAAGTCGCAACCTTCGATTATCTGCCGGAAAACGGGATGGTTTGGGCTACGCACGGCGATCGAGTCGAGGCCGGCGGTGACGATGTCCGGGATGATCGGCTTTTTCGGGAGGATGAACGTCAGCGGTCCGGGCCAGAAGGCGTCGGCGAGCGTTTTCGAGGCGTCGTTGGGCTTGCAGAAGCGATCGAGCGCGTCGTAAGACGAGACGTGGCAGATGAGCGGATCGTTGGTGGGGCGTTCTTTCGCGGCGAAGATTTTGGCGCAGGCTTCGGCGTCGAGGGCGTTGGCGGCCAGGCCGTAGACGGTCTCGGTGGGGATGGCTACGAGCTCTCCTAAACGCAAAAACTTGCGTACATCACGCAAGTTTTCCTCGTTGGGTTTTAGAATTCTGGCCACGATTTGGTAGGGGAGCAGGTCAACCCGAACCTGCGAGGCGCAAAAGGAGCGTGGCTCCTTACTTCATCATCAGCATGTTGCGGGCGCGCTTGATCGCTTTGTTGATCAGGCGTTGCTGCTTAGCTGATAGGCGGGTCACTTTGCGTGGCAGGATCTTGCCGGTTTCAGTGACGTAACGGCTCATGATGTGAGCATGGGTGAAGTCCAGCTCTTGCGGCGTGAGGCTTCTGTTTATCGCTTCGGTACTCATAGGAAGGGGGAAAAGTAGGATCGGGCGGGGGGTTGTCAATAGCGGAAAGCGACAAATCTATGGAAGTCTGTCTTTACAGTCGAGGGAAGATTCGCCAAAACCCCAATCGCGATCGGATCCTGTCCGATCCCCAGCTGGGGCCATAGTTCAACGGATAGAACAAGCGTTTCCTAAACGTTAGATCTGAGTTCGATTCTCGGTGGCCCTACCAGCTTTAAGCGGGCGAGTGGCGTTGAGAATTCTCGAAGCGATGAAATCTCGTGAATTCTGCGGGAAATCCGAATCGAGGGATCGTTATTAGAGATCGGAAGACTATGCCTCCATACCTCCCTCTGAATTCTGAAGCCCCCATATCATCAATACGTCCAGACTAACGAAAGCGATGGCTCAGTTTGGGTAACTCGACCAAGGGCGTTCAACTGAAAGTCTATATTCACCCATTGGATCTCATCTGTCCCAGAAAGCGGAAGCAGTAAAGTGGATCAGGTGTCTTTGAGGGTGGCTGTAGTGGGAGAACGCATTTTTTATTTTAAAAACTCTTCGCTGTCGAACTGCAGTCGTACGATGTCGGGTGAATTTCCGAATAGGGCTTTGTAGGTGAATACGTTCAAGAGCTTTCTTTCTCCTGTATCTACCAGAATGGGACAGGTGTAATACCCGTCGGTGACATCGCCTTGTTCCTCATTGTCGAGGACGTAATGTTTCTCGACGGTCAAAGTTTCTGGATCAAAGCGAATGAGGGCGAGCTCCATTGGAAGCTCTCGATTGGGGGCTGGCCAATTACGGCCAATAAGAAAAAAAGCGCCATCGTAGGTAAAGAGTCGTGGTCTTCCAATATAGGATGACATGGAGGGATTGTTCTCAGTTATGTTCACTTCCTGGATTAAGTTAAAATCCATGTCGACCTGATGGATTCTGGCTATGTTGTCGTAACCGCGTGTGGCAACCAGGAAACCGTTTTTGTAGGGAATGAGACTGCTTTCGTTGATCCGAATGTCGCCAAATTCCTCGCTCAAATTTCGAATAAAATGCCAGCTCTCTCCGTTGTCGTCGGTATAAAGGGCATCGACAGAACGCCTGCCACCAGCGAGGTATTCGAAAGTCATGATCAATGCGTAGAGTCGTTTGCCCACAATTGCGGAGTTGAACAAGTAGCCGTACTCAACGCCGTCGATAATTCCCACGCGTTGGAGAGGACCAAAACTCTTTCCGTTGTCGCGACTAATGGCGCCTCTCAATCCGATGCGGATGGCATTTCGGTCATTGTCGGTTTTCTGGGCGTCAATGTAGGTGCCAAGGGTGCCATCCGGAAATCGAACCCATTCACCCATTTCCATAATCCTGTCTGCGATTCCAAGCTGGATAGGGTCTTGAATTAATTGTCCGCTTTGAAGATCGAATCGAATGATTTCCAATTGCGCGCCTGGGTCCCAGCCGTGATCAGTTCCTCGTTTGTAGGAAAGCATTATCTCATGGTCGCCCGATGGAACAATCGCCGGGAAACCCAAATAGTCCATGGTTCCGGTTCCGCGATAAGATACGATGGTTTCTTCGATTCGATATTGAGGTGTTAGAGGAACGATGGCCGATGGCTCCGTGGCAATCGAGTAGAGGGGCAGTAAAGTTAAAGAACAGCCTATGGATTTCCAAAGATTCATGGTCCGTTGCTACCGAAGAAACTCCAAGTTGTCGAATTGCATACGAATAATATCGGGCGAGTTTCCAAGGATGGCTCGATAATCAAATATGTTTAGGAGTGTTTTCTCTCCAGTCTCAACAAGTATAGGGCACGGGTAATAGCCGGCGGTGACTTTCCCCCGTTCTTCATTATCCAGAACATAGAGCTTTTCTACTTCTAGGCTTTTAGGATCAAAACGTATAAGCGCCAGCTCCATGAGTAGTTCACGATTGGGAGCTCTCCAATTGTTGATAGGAAATTCAATTGTTCCGATGGTCCATCCTTTGCTCATGCGAACAAATGCCGCATCCTTCTTCGTTTGATCGTCTTCGTCGAGCCAAGCATCGGTTCAATTCGATTTCCCAAGTTTCCTCTTTTAATTTTTTTCGTAAACAAGTCGCCCGTTCAATATCACGCTTCTGACATTTCGCATATTACCGATGTCCTCGTCAGGCTCACCTTCGATCAAAATCAGATCCGCCATTTTGCCGGCTTCGATGGTGCCAAGCCGGTCTTCGATGCCAAAGAACTCAGCGCCGTTTTTCGTAGCTGCTGTAATCACTTCGAGAGGAGTCATTCCAGCATCAACCAGTAACTCCATTTCACGTAGGTATTAACCTGGCGGATATTTGTTTTACCTAAGCAGCGTATTTAATATACTTGTTTTTGAAGTACGGCACAACCCTGCCGGGGCTGCGTTGAATCATTCTCATATGCGAATGCAGATTCCCCTTGAGCTGCTCTTTGGTGCG
>JAJFLS010000419.1 GCA_021772595.1 Opitutales bacterium | reverse complement strand
CCCAGATCACAAGCTGATTGCCTTTCGCCGACTTCACCGCGCGCCATTGCCCACCGTCGTGATCCTCGCTGATTCGTACGCTGCGATTGGCCAGATCCGCGCTTCTCGGGAATGCCTGTTTCGTTTCGAAGATCGTAGTGTTGCTTTCTCGATCAAAGCGTATGCTCGCAATTTCTCCCGAGAAGCCGTCATCAAGGAAAACGTCCTTGACCGGAAGCGTTCCCTTCCCTGGCACGGTCGACTCCATCATGTTCCCCTCGAAGGTAACGCGCGCCTCTATATCACCAGCCGGACCTTTCAATATATTTCCTTTGAACACGCTGGGACTAAGGCTCGGCTTGTCTTCGAGAAACTTCCAATCTTGCCAAACCGTGTTGTTCTCTACCGTCATTTCCGAACGCTGCAAATAAAAGCCTCCCTTGTTTTCTGCGATGACGTTTCCTTTGAAATGAACGCGCGATTCCATGGTTATACGCATTGCTCCGGAATTGCTCGACGAATTGACGTTGCCGACAAAGACGTTGTTCTCGACCTGGACGTCGAAGTCCTTGGCGGATGGATACTCGTCAAGCGGAGCATCGTATCGATGCTCTTGTCCGCCGATAAACAAACCGCCCGCATCGTCGCCGCTTACATTTGCGACGAACACGTTGTCCGCTATGATCGGGTCCGCCCACATCGCGACAAACACGCCGCCCGCATCGTTATTGGCGCGAGCCTCGTTCGCCACGATCACGTTGCCGATAAACTCGCCGTCGGCCCAATCGAAGAACGATACCGCTCCTCCATCACTGCTTCGAGTCGGGTCGTGCAGACCCGCGATATTGTTGGCGAACACGTTATGGTTCAGCTTAGGCGCTCCGCGGAGATCGATCGCCACGGCGCCGCCGCGCCCGCATTCGGTGACGTTATCGTAAAAATAGTTTTGCTCGATCACCGGAGCCGCCCGATTCAGGACCATGATAGCCCCGCCATCGCTAGCCGTTTCATGCAGCAGCTTTGGCTTCCACGGCTGGGGGATCAATGTACGATTGTCCCTGAAAACGCAGTTTGCAATCGTAGGCGATACGCCATCGCAAAGAATCGCCGCGCCCTTCCCCCGAACGCGCCCCGCGATCAATTGAAAGCCATCTAGCCGGGCATCGTCCGCCCCGAATAGGATGCGATGCATTCCTTCCCCGTCCAAGATGCTTGGATACTTATAGACATCTCTAGCGCCGCCAGGCGATTTGAATCCGCCATAGAGATCGACATGGGAACGCATCACGAATACCGGCGATGCGAATTGGCCCTGCGAGACCAGAATCGCCACGCGCTTGCGGGCCGTCGCGTAGCCCGAATGCTCAAGCGCATGGATGACCGAAGCCCAAGGCTTCTGAAGCGTACCCTCGCCATGTACGTCATCGCCGCTTGCTTGATCGACATAGGATATCGTCGCGTAGGTGCCTAAATCGACCGGCGCTGAGACCGGACCGGCAGCCCGCGCGTTTTGAGAGATCGGATATATACTCGCCGCGATCGCGGCGAAGAGAATGAGCAGTTTCGAATTTTGCATGGGATCGATTGGTTAAATTGGTAATTGGAGCAGCACAGGTCTCTATCCGCTGGCGTTTAGATCCGCCACTGATTCGCCTTCGACTAGGCGTGGGGCGATCAACAACCGGCAGGGCAAATCGTCTTCGGGGTTATCGATTCTCCATCGCAACTGATCCACCGCCCGCTTTCCAATCGCTTCCGCTTGGATGTCGATCGTCGTCAGCGACGGATGCAGGCCAAGCACTAGGGGCTTCTCGTGATTGAAGGAAAGGACGCTAATATCCTCGCCCACTTTCATGCCGCGCTTCTGCATGGCCGCGTAGAGCTGTACAGCAATACTGTCCGCGCCGACCACAATCGCGGTGGGACGCTCTTGCTCCGGCAAAGCCATCCATTGATCGAGCAAAGGCTCGAGATCCGTCGTTTTAGTAATCGCCGGTAGCGGCCAAATGACTTTCTCGCGTCGCGGGCCTTCCAGTCGGCTCAGCTTCATGTCGAGGCGCTCGGCATGGGCCCCAAACGCTTGCTTCAATCCCTCCGTGCGCGATTGCCCCGGTCGGGGATGCAAGTACGCGATATGCCGGTGACCCTTGTAATACAAATACTCCGCGGCGATTCGCGCTCCGATGTCCGAATCGCTAGTCACGACGTCGCCTTGAGCGGAACCCGGTTGACCGATCAGCCAAACATGAGGAAAGCGTTCGATCGCCTCTACCAACTCAAGACTGGCGCATTTTCGAAGATCGCCCAGGAGTGGACTTTTAACAATCAAGCCATCGACCAAATTCTTAGATAGAAAGGCGGGCACCCGATCGGCCGTCGGCACGTTCGATAGCATCAAGCTCTCGTCCGCAGCCGCTACCGCAAGCTCCACGCCATGGATCGCCTCGGTGATCACTGGCAAGTGCGTCAGCGAATCATCCATGCCGATCAGCAACAAGCCAATGGTCTCCTGCCGCCGCTTCTTTGCCGGTCGATCAACCGCGCCATCGCGCGAACCTTTTCGCCTCAAGGGCTGATAGTCCAAGCGCTCGATCGCATCCAGTACACGACGACGCGTATCCTCGGTAACCCGATCGGGACTATTCAATACACGCGAGACCGTGCCTAGGGCAACCTGAGCCTCGCGAGCTACATCAACTACGGTCGGTTTTTCCAACTGAGGGGGGGCTAAACTTTCCTTCATACCAGCAACAAACGCCCCACCCAGGAATGGAGGTGCGTCAATTCGCCGGAAATAAAGGCCTGCTGAATCTGAAAATCAAGCTTGAAATGAAATTAATCGAAATAATCTTATTTCATTTGAAACGGTTGGGGCAAATTTACAAATCTTCTTAAACATCTGGTTATGCGCTCTGCGAGACAACGCCGTTGCTATGCACACCAAAACGGGCCGATTACGCTGTCCACTGCTCGTTCATTCCTCCTTTCGAATCCGTGAAACAATCACTTCGTTGTCCCGTTTGAGAATGCTGTAGAGCGTCCATGGCGACCGTTCATCCCAGTCGAAAGCCTGGCCTTCCGCCTCGATCGGAATCGTATCGATCCAATCGAATTCAGATCCACCTTTGGGAAACTCTAGCACGTAGAGTTCAGTGTGATCGTGCCCAGTGACATACAATCTTCCATCCGGGCCAAATGCGCCACCGGATGAGCTGTAATCCCCAAACCGCTCAATCATGGGCTTGGAGAACGTCCAAGCTCGCAAACGCCTCCAATCATCGTCGAATTCCACCACTTGGGTCCAGCGTGGATCCCGCATGGGCTCCGCTGCCCGATTCCCATAGAACGCAAAGCAAGCGTACCACTTTCCCTCTCTCCGGTCAATCCAGGTAAGGGAACCGTACCCGTGGCCAAGGCTAATCGAATCGACCCAACTGAGAGACTTCGTATCAAAAATCTCCACCGAGCTTAATGCGGGAACCCCTGGGTAATTGGAATGGGAACAATACAACTTGCCAGCGACGATAACACCCGCATTCAAGTGGATCAGTGGCTCTCCCTCAGGGCATTCCCACTCGGCCAGCTTCTCTCCTTCCGACTTCGTGTACTTACCAATATAGTGATTTCCTATTGCATAGAAATGCTTGGCATCCACCGCGACTCCTTGTCGGGCCTCATGCGCCGCGAATCGTGATACTGTTTCAGAAGTATAGTCCGCCGACAGGGACGCCCCTAACAACAGTCCAACAGTAAGCAGGATTTTAGATATCGTTTTATTCATGGGGGATGATGCTTTCGCTCGTAGCGTTCTATAGTTTTCCTCAAAGATTCCTGCTTCCAACTCGATTGATCCCACCATAACGCCCTGCAAAACACGGGGCTCTCACACATTGTTTCGATCTGCGAGAATCCATTACGCAGACGAACTCAGAAACGCCAGTAAACCGAACAACGCTCTTTTGACTTTGAACTTAATCAGATTACTCACAAAACTGAGAAACAATGTGTTATCGAAAGGACCTGAGCTTATTTCCAATCACCGCTCGATTTATTTCAATGAAATAAATCACGACTAGTACTTTTATCGCCTAAGAACTGGAAGTAATATCGCATCGCCCGACAAGCTTTTCGAGGGCGTAGTTGTCTTTGCTCGAAATAAAGCGCTCCCTTCGAAGGAATCAGTCAAACAAGACTATGAGAATGGACTGCCCTCGTCGACACCCCAATTTTCGAACCCGATACGATAGGCCACCAGCGCCGTCTACTGCCTCCGAGAAATCAAAGCGCCCGTCTCGGACAGGATAAGCACCACGTCATTGTCATTGAAATCTACTTCGACCCGGAAAACGATGCTTCTCGGAGTTGTGAGCTTGGAGACTTCACGGGTGTCTCCTCCCGGCGTTAGAGCCTTCAAAGACTGCTTAACGGAAGTCGGTAAATCCCATTCTTTCAGATCCTCCGCTCGCTCTAGCACTGCTCCGTCTTCGTCTAATTCAAGTTCGATTTTCAGGTCGTCATCACGCTCGCCCTCAATCATAAATCGGACTCGCCGACCAAATGCGACTCTATCAATGTCATCCAATTCGTACCCCCCCTGGGCACCAAAAAAGAATAAGACCGCAGCATGCGGTCTTTTTTTGTGATCCGCCGAGACAAGACGCCCGGGCAAGCCAAACTTCGCGAGGCGTTCAGCCGATCCCACGGTCGCGCATAGGCGTCAACTTAAGAGTCTGTCGGACTTAGGCTAATTTTTGAGAAAGCTTGTGAAATTGTGAATTTAAAGACCCTGAGAATTGAATATTTGGTTCTCAGAAGAGCTCTGGGCATAAATATTGAATTCTAAAC
>JAJFLS010000418.1 GCA_021772595.1 Opitutales bacterium | reverse complement strand
GCAGAGCGAGATAGAGGATTTGCGCACCCATGATTGGGCGACCTTGACGGCTCTGGCTAGTGCGACGACCTACGCTCCTCAATCTTCTTTCACAGACGCCTATTCGACACGGTACACGATTTCACGGGCGATTGCGCCTCTTTCGGCGACGAAACGTAGAGTCTGGGTGGTCGTGGGTTGGACCGACAACGGCGGGACGGCGCACACCCGTGACTATAAGACGATAATCACGAAAAATGGACTCTATGACTACTACTATCGCTCCTTCTAGCGGAAGCCTGGCGAAGCGGATTCCTGAGATTCGGACCGCGCGCCGGAGATCCGGGTTCACGATGGTCGAGCTTTTATTCGCGATTGCCATCGGAGGCATCTTGCTTGGCGGCGCGACCATGACGATGAACCTGTGGGCGCGCAGCTCGGCGAGCGTGGGAAACTATGCGGACATGAGCGGCAGTTGCCGCCGGGCGCTCGACATATTCGCTTCGGACGTGCGGATGGCTAATGACGTATCCGAGTCCACGAGTAGCTCCTTCGTGTTCAAAGCCTTCGACGCCGGCAATAGCACTGTCTCCGTGAGCTACGTGTATGACTCTGCGAACAAACGGCTGACGCGCACTTACGATGGGACGACCCATATTCTGCTGAACGATGTGGAGAAGTTCGGGTTTAGTTTCTACGATTTGAATCGGGTGGCGACGACGAACGCGCTTTCGGTGAAAGAGGTGCAAGTCGAAGCCATTCTGTCTAAGAAAGTGATATCGATCAGCAACACCGACGAGATCATATCCGCCCGCTTCATGCTGCGGAACCGTCGGGTGAGCAGCTAGCGGAGGAAAAAGACTTTATGAATCGACTTAAATCAAAACGCGGGTCCGTCTTGGTAGGGACCATCAGTCTGAGTATTGTCGGGGCGGCGATCATAGCCGGCTACCTGAGCATGACGATGAATGAATACAAGCTTTCCCAGCGGACCTTGATGTTGCAGAGCGCCATGAATTTGGCGGAGGCCGGTCTAGAGGAAGGGATGGACGCGATCAATCTCGACGACTGGTCGGGCTGGTCGGCGGTCGATTCCAATGGATTTTTCAGAGAGATAACGAATATCCCCTTTTTGGATACGAGGAGCGGGAGCTTTAGCATCTACATCGAGGATCACGATTCGCTTCCGATACTCGTTTCCGAAGGGCGGATTGAGAATGGCCCGGGCGGGACGCTATCCAAGCAGATACGCGTCGATATGAGGAAGACCGGCTTGTTCGTAAACGGCTTGACCGCCAAGGACACGATCAGCTTCAACGGAAACAACATAACGGTGGACGCCTACGACTCCACTATTGGGCTGTGGAACCACACGCTCAATCGGGAAGACGAAGGCTCCGTGGCGAGCCTGTCGATTGACAATGGCGATTTGGACGTGGGCAATGGAGACATTTGGGGCTACCTGGCGACAGGAGGAGGGACCTTCGATATCGGCCCCCATGGAAGCGTTACCGGCGAGGATACGCCGCACGGCGTCACCGAAGATCCGAATCGGATCAGCTACGATTTCTACGCGAATTTGCCCGACATCGGCGCTCCTGGACTGGTCGCGGATCACACGACGCTTGCCGCCGGAGACATTGGAGTTTTCGGCGCGTCTTGGAGCAGCTCTCCGGTCGTCTATCACCTGACCAGCTTCAGCATGAGCGGCACAAATGTGATCAATGTGGTCGGTCCTACGGTGATTATCGTGGATGGGGACTTCAGCATGGCGGGTTCGGCGGAGCTTAACATTCTTGGAACCGATTCCTATTTGAAGATGTACGTTGGCGGCGATCTCAGCCTTGCTGGACAGGGCGTCTTGAATGACGCGCTCAATCCCGAGGGCTTCCAGGTTTGGGGGACGGCCTTGGCGGGTGCCGGCCAGTCGGTCAAAGTGGTGGGAAATGGAGATACGGCGGGCATCGTGTACGCTCCTAACGCCGATGTCGAAGTCGTGGGGAACGGGAATGTTTCCGGCGCGGTTGTAGGAAACAACATCAAGATGACGGGCAACGCGGCGTTCCACTACGACGTGAATTTGAAGAACATGGATGATGAAGGCTCGCTCTCGATCAGTCGCTGGCGTGAGCTCAGAAGCGCCGGCGAGAGAGTCGATTTCACGGACAGAACGGCGCTTTCGGCCGCCATCGAGCCGCTTTAAGTCCTGCCCGGAGATATCTGCCTAAAATGCCTTGACAAGGCATGGAATTGGAGGAATATCCGCCCCTCTTATGGCAAACACGAAGTCAGCAATAAAGAACAACCGCAAAACGATCGCTCGCACGCTTCGAAATCGTTCGCACAAGACTCGTTTGAAGACGCTTGCCAAGAAGGTTCAGGCGGCTGCGGCTGGTGATGATAAAGAGGCCTTGAAGACTGCGGCGCTAGCGTACGTCTCCGCGATGGACAAGGCGGCCAAGTCCAAACTGATCCACGGCAACAAAGCGAATCGCGCGAAAGCCTCGATGGCTAAGCTGCTGGTCGCGTAACACGAATTTTTCCTCCTCCCTATAGTGAGCCCCCAGCGTTAAGGCGATGGGGGCTCTTTGCTATCCAGATATGCCAGAAGCGACTCCATTCATTTCCTTTCCCGAACGGTATTTGGGAGCGAGCTCGGTCAAGTTGCCGCTGCTGTTGGACCATCCGGGCTATTTCGCCATCAACAAGCCGGCGGGCATTGCCTGTTTCCGTCACGACTTTACAGAGGGGAGGCCGGACATTTCCATGGCTCTGCGGCGGGAGATTCTCAACGAGAAACCGCAGCTAAAGGCGCTCGGGATCGAGGGACTCTTCCGCGTTTTCAAGCTGGATGCGGAGCTTAGCGGCGTCCTGATGTACGCTAAAACGGAGGAATGGGAGGAGAAGCTGCGCAACGCGTTCGGGTCTCGGCAGATGGTTTTTCGCTATCATTTTCTGGCGACCACTGAACGGGAGGAACGTGAACTGTTTTGCGACTTGCCTCTCGCCCGACATTCGGATCTCCGCGAGATGCTGATTTCCCACAAGACCGGCAAGAGATGCGAGACCCAGTTCCGGTTCCTCAGAAGCTACGGGCGATACCAGCTCTGGGAAGCGGAGACGAGTGAGGTACGGATGCATCAAGTCCGGCTTCACGCGGCCGAGCGCGGGTTGAATATCGTCGGCGAGACGCTCTATTCCCAGGGCGAACGCCTGTTTCTCTCGATGATCAAGCGGGGCTACCGGCAGGGGAGAAGGAAGGAGCAGCCGATCTATGACCAAATCGGCGCGCATCTGGTTTCAGTGGATATCAAGATCCCCGGCGAGGAGCTTCCAGGGGCGAGCGCGCCGCTGCCGAAAGGATTCGAAACCTTGCTGAAAAAGCTGGATCTTCACAAGGGGGCGAGGGGTTAGCAGGGCTTTTCTCAGGCGAGCGCGGAACGCGGCTTGCAGGAATGCGAAGAATCTGCAAATTCTTCTTTACAGAGTGGAGGGCACGCCTCACTTTCTCGGGCTTTTCCGAAAATTTGAAGACACCAATACATGGGTAACCTAAAGAAAAAACGCCGCCTCAAGATGTCGAAGCACAAGCGTCGCAAGCGCTTGAAGTCGAATCGCCACAAGAAGAAGGCTTGGTAGGGCAACGACCCCATGGGGGCTGCGGATGGATTCCGTTCGCGACCCGAGAGTTCGCCTAGAGCGACCCATCAAAATTTCGAAAGCTCGGACTGCGCTAGTCCGGGTTTTTTTGTGGGCTGGAGTAAGTGTGGGAGCGACTTCTGGGGAAGCGGCTAGATCGTGTTCGGGAGCATCATTGAGCATATCGGTCGAGCGTGCCGATTGCGAGCGGCACGGTTTATCTGTCTTTTTACTCATTCCCTTAAGAGGAAGGGCCAAGGCCGAGATTGGGGAGGATGATCGAATTCGAGGGAAAGGGTTTGGCGGCATTTCTCCCTCTAGGCGTAGGCGCTTTTCGCCGGTTGGAGTGGGTGGTTTACTTGGTCGCGCAAGTTTCTCTTAGGGTGTAAAGCGCGGATTGCACGATGGCTAGTGGTTCCATAGTCGGATAAGTTCCCTCTATTGAGCTCAATTAAGGGAAGCGGGAGCCGATACGAGAAAGTATCCCATCCGGGCGCCAAATCGCCCAGGGAATTCAGCCATGATTTCCTCCAGCAAGAAAGAATTTATCGTAGAGTATCGTCCCTTATCCATTAGGATCGCACGAGTAAGCTCCCATACGGATCCGATC
>JAJFLS010000417.1 GCA_021772595.1 Opitutales bacterium | reverse complement strand
GCGGTTTTGCCGGGAAGTGGTCGCATCACGAGCAATCGCAGCGCGTGCCTTTGGTTGTTTACGATCCGAGACAACCGGAAGGGCACCGTGGTCGTCTAGTGGATACAATGGCGCTTAACCTGGATCTGCCAGCCACGTTTTTGGATTGGGCTGGAGTGGAGATTCCAGCGAGTTATCAAGGCGCTAGCTTGAAGCCGGTGCTCGATGGTGAGGCGCCTCCGAAAAATTGGCGTGAGGACTTTTTCTGCGAGCATCTCAATCTCAGGTATGGCATGTCTTGGGAAGGCGTGCGGGGAGAGCGATTCAAATACGCCCGTTACGTGGATCAAGATCCTGCGTATGAATTTCTTCATGATTTGAAGAATGATCCCGATGAGCTCGTTAATCTCGCGAGTAATCCGGAATATGCAGCACAGTTGGAAGAACTGCGGCAGCGGACGGATGCTTTGATGGAGGGCTATGCCAATGCGCTAATCGAATCCGCTCCTCCGAATGCAAAAAGATCGCAACCATAGTAATTTTTTAAATTAATAATGTTTTCCCGTTTTGAATTGTCGGATGCCTTGTTTTTCGAACCGCGAATGGACGCTAATGAACTCGAATAATTTTAAAACGTTCGAGTATTTGTGTTAATTCGCGTCCATTCGCGGTTCCTCTTAGTCTTTATGAAACGTATCCTTGTTGCTATTCCCATTTTGCTTGCGTGCCTTTCCACTAGCGAGGCTGCTCCGCCACCAGTGGTGAGCTCGTCGAATCCGAATGTACTCTTCATCGCGATCGACGATCTGAATGACTGGGTGGGCTGTTTGGATAGTCATCCGCAGGTGAAGACGCCCAATATCGATGCGTTGGCGGAACGGGGGACTTTGTTTACCAATGCTCATTGTCAGGCGCCTATTTGCAATCCATCGCGGACGAGCGTGATGACTGGACTGCGGCCTTCTACGACGGGCGTGTACGGCTTGGCTCCCTGGTTTCGGAAGGTCGATGATTTAAAGGATTTGGTGACCTTGCCGCAGCATTTCTCGAAGGCGGGCTATGAAACTTATACCGTTGGAAAAATCTACCATGGGAGAGATTGGAATAGTTCAGGGTTGACGGAGTTCGATGTGGTGGGGAAGACGGAAGCTGGCTTGTCTCCGAAAACGAAACGGGTGACGACGCCTCGTGGCGGGCGTGGGATGGATTGGGCGGTTTATCCCTATGAAGAATCGGATCACAAGGACTGGAAGACCGCGAGCTGGGCGGTTGAGCAGTTGGATGCGAAGCCGAAAGATCCGTTCTTTATGGCGGTGGGCTTCGCTTTGCCGCATGTCCCCTTATTCGCGACGCAGAAGTGGTTCGACATGTATCCGGAAGATGAGGTCGTTTTGCCTCGAATGCTTTTGGATGACCGCTCGGATACTCCACGATTCAGCTGGTACCTCCACTGGAAATTGCCGGAGCCGCGTCAGAAGTTTCTCCTAGAGGAGGGGGAGCAAATCAAAATCGTTCAGGCCTACCTCGCTAGCGTGAGTTTCGTCGATAGCCAGGTCGGGCGCGTGCTGGATGCATTGGAACGAAACGAATTGGCGGATGATACCATCGTCGTTCTTTGGTCTGATCACGGCTACCATTTGGGCGAAAAGCAAATCACCGGAAAAAACACCCTCTGGGATCGCTCTGCTCGAGTGCCTTTGGTCTTTTCAGGGCCGGGAGTGAAGAAAGGGCAGCGTTCGAGTCGTCCCGCGGAGCTCTTGGACATGTATCCTACATTAAGCGAGTTGTGTGGCTTGGATGTTCCCGATCATTTGGAAGGCCTCAGTCTAGCCCCACAATTGAAAAACGCGAAGGCTCCTAGGAGCCGCCCAGCGATCACGACTCACAATCGAGATAACCATGGTGTGCGAACCGAGCAGTGGCGTTACATTCGCTACGCGGATGGATCGGAGGAGCTCTACGACATGGTGAATGACTCCAACGAATTTACTAACTTGGCGTTGAATCCTGAATACGCAGCGGAAAAACGTAGACTGAGAAAGCAACTTCCCAAAATCAATCGCCCGCCCGCTCCAGGTAGCGCCAGGCGGGTACTTATTTATGAAAACGGAATCGCCAATTGGGAAGGCGAGGACATCGATCCTAATGAATCGATACCGGATTGATTGGGCAGAGGTTGATAGGAAATTCAATTGTTCCGATGTCAGGCCTTCTCGCACACTCGTAAACGATTCGCGGGGTAGGTTGACAACCCAAGATTAATTCCCAATGAAACTCCAGTATATGCCTATTTCAAAATGGTCCTGCGAGAATCGATTTTTGGAGGCGACTCTATTTCAAAATGTGATCCAGCCTTTTACTCAATTCAATGTACTCGCAAATCACTGACACATTTTTATTGAAAACCGCGCTGCTGATACGGTCCATCACTTCGTATTGACCATTCCATCTTTCACCTTCCGGCATCTTTTTCTTAAATCGGTCGTTTCGAGTGATCCAGGCCCCAGATTCTTCCTGGGACTGGATGAGATCCTTCATTAAATCGGCCAAAGTTTTCAAACGTTTGGTAACTCTCGCCTCGGATAGCTCTGGGTTTTCATCCTCTAGCAAACCTCTACGCCCTAATTCAATTGCCTTCTCGTAACGTTCACGGCCTGACTCTAATCTCGCCTCCAAATTCGTTTCATATGCATAGCCGGTACTTCTCTCCGGGTGAAGCTCCGCTAAGCTATCAACGCGAATCCTGCCTCGATCGTAGTACAAGGCTTTGTTAGTACCGATTTCAACGAAACGAGCCCAGTTGCCGTTTTCCATCCGGATTTCCTCGAGCCACCTCAGGGAGTCGGGAATCGGTTCCAACAAGGTGTCGCTACCAAAGACCAAATAAAGATCCATCAGCGTATCAATATTCTTGATCGTCACCGACGGACAAACCGAGGGCGGTTCGAATGTTCGAGCCCAGACAGGCTGGAGAAATTCATTGTATTGCTGAGCCCAACCCGGCTGAGGTGGCGGAAGTTGGGAGATCATCAGGAAACGAGCGGCCTTGCGTAGGCTTTTCTCGATCGCCTCGTCGTCATAATAACGATGCGCCTCGATCATCACGCGAATGCAATCGTTGATACCTCCATCATTGAAGGTCGCATAGTCATGATAATTGCCTTGTGGCGGGTACTTGTGCGGCCAGCCACCGTTCTCCAATTGAGTCTTAAGCATCATCTCGATTGCCCGTTTCGTTCCTGCAGTTACACGCTCATCATCGATCTCCTGATCCAAGGCCATCAGGAAGCTAGCTGCGGATTGGGTCTGATTGTCGTCGAAGCTGACGGTATCACTATCCAGTTTCGAAAAGTTGATTGTGTGATCCCATCCGCCATGCGTGTTCTGCCCTCGAATAAGAGCGTAAGCGGCGTCCTTGGCTGCCGCCAAAGCCTTCTGATCTCCCGTCGCTTCATAAACTCGCAAAAACGACTGCCCCACCGCCGGAGTCCCCGGAGGCTGAACTTCAACCGTATTCGCATCCTTCGGCCCCTCGCCCCAGCGCCGCGACAAATCCGGCGTCACGTTGTAAACGTACCCCCCGTGGGCATTGATCGAATGGAAAAATGCGACCCCTTTCCTCAAGGAAGCCTCCGCCTGCACTCTTAACTCATCCCCATTCACCCAATAAACCGGAATCAAAAGATAAAGGATCAAACAAGAACGTATATTCACATACGTAAATTCCTGAAAACGAGGCGAACATGGACTTATATGAGAGGCAAACTTCGACCGCTAAGCCCCACGGGCAATCGCTTCGAATCTATTCTTGTCAAGCTACAGCCTTCGGTCTATAAGCACGGCGTGGGCAGATAGCATTCGAGCGAAATTCGCTACTTTAAATTGCGGCCCTCCTTTCAATACGCACTCGTAAACCCCGATCATCATGAATGTCAGGCACTTATTAGCCCCTTTGTTTAGCGTTCGCCTATTATTGCCATTTATCGTATTTATATCAGGGTGCTCCACGACCACACCCAGTGCCACGACCAAACCCAACGCCAAGACCAATCACTTCGCGATAACAATCGAGGACGACTTGGAACAAGCACCCGCGTTCCCCGGAAAGATGAAATACGTTTTATATTACGGCGACGGCATCTCCGAACAACTCATCGAGCCACATAGCAAGCAGCTCCATGCAATCCTGGGGCAGTTGGGATACGAACCGGCGCAGCTCTCGGACGCAGCGGTCATTATTTACGTGGTAGTCTCCAAGGACCAGCTAGTCACGACGACCCGGCAAATAACAATGAGGGATGCAGTCGGGACAATGAACATTGACTCCATCCGCTACAAAAACGTCGCCGCTATGATGCCCGGTACCCGATATCAGCAATTGCTCAGCAACAATCCAAACGAACCCGGCGAAATAATTCTCGGCCCGAGCGGCGAGTTCATACACACCGGAGACATGCGGCGCCAGCAACTCGATCAAATCGAGCGGGACTTGCCCAAGATTAATGAAGTGCGTCGCATCAACCAGCTGATTGTGAGCGCGTTGGAGTTACCCATCCCGGATAATCCCGACGAAGCCAAAATCCCCTGGCAGGTGAGAGTCTTAAGCGATCTGCCCCCGGACAAACCAAGCCCGGACACACTGGACCTTATCGAAGCGGCCTTGGATCGACTACTCGATCAGCACCCCGAAGCGTCCTCTGCCGAGCCCTGAATAAGGAGCTTGTTGATGGGAAATTCAATTGTTCCGATGTCAGGCCTTCTCGTGCACTCGTGGACGATTCGCGGGGTAGGTTGATAGGAGAGTCCTTTTACCGTTGAAGACCTCGAGGGCTGCGTTGCTAGGCTCATCGTTTTTCCTCCCCCGTCATGCAAGGCTATCACGAGCGGAAGTTTTCCGGAGGGGCTATTCTCAGGAATAGTAATGAATGCCAATTCCTTGAGATTGCCCAGATTCTTGCGTAGCTCGTCTGGCCAAGTAATAATTTGAACTTCGACATTCTTGAAACGCGCATTGACCTCCATGAGCGCTTCATGGGCTGCAGCGGCGTCCTGTTGTTCTGAGTCCGATTCTGCGTAGCTTGGACTAGTGAACGCTGCGATCGCGAATCCCAATAGGGCCAACGCGGCTATCTAATTGTTTCTACGAATGATTATGATATACTCCTTTTTGAACGATTTAATCTGACATTCCCCAATGATTTTCACCCGACCAAGCAGCCATTTACATAGATATTCAATGGCGCTTTGTCTACGCCTTGCTAATAGTAAAACTGCCTGCTGCGACGCGCTTTCTTTATCGTTAGGCGTTTCAATTTCCTTGCTCGACGAATTCTCCTTCCCCGTCTCCTGGACCTTGATTTCGATTGTCAACAAGCTCAAAGCAGGTTTAATTTGGGCACTCGTTTTCCTGTATCCCCAGCTAATTGTTTTCAACGGCGCCTCATGAAATATATTCCTCATTCCTTCGTTCGATCTATTGTACTCTTATTTTCTCTATTTTCGATTAAAAGCGCGCTCGCGGGCGACGTAACGATTCATGTCGAATCACCCATGGCGCCTCCCGCTTGGGCCTTGCTCGAGAGGGAGTTGCTTAAGGCAAATGCCTTGGCATGCGAGGAGTTTTTCGAAACCTACTTTGACGAACGCGGGTACTTGCTTTGCGTGGAGCGTTGGGGGGGCGATGATGGCCCGGATGACGCGATCGAGAATGTGGCAGACTGGCCGATTTTGCACGCTTTGGGCGGCGACGATTCCATTCTTACCATGTATCGAAAAGCCTGGGAAGGTCACCTCAAACAATACACGGATGCGAAAACAGTGGATGTGCCGTTCGCCCGGGATGGCATGTACTACAAGGAATTCCCTGTAATGATGGACTGGATGCACAACGGGGAAGGATTGAGAGTTTTCAACCTGCAAGGGCTATCTGATCCAGGTAATTTCAACTTCCAAAAACGGGTGCGACGATATGCAGGATTTTATATGAACGAAGATCCCGGGGCGCTTAATTACGACTTTGAACATAAGATTATCCGAAGCATGTTTAACGGGAGTCGCGGGCCATTGATGCGCAAGACGACCGGTCTTGACTGGGCGGGCGATCCGATCGAGGTAGAGAACCGTTTTCAACTGGGGCATGGCGAGCGGACCTACGCCGAGATGCTAGCCCACTTTAAAGACTACAATGATACGCTGGGCGATCATCCTCAGAATTTGTCGGCGACCACCCTGGCATTGAACGCCTACATCCTGACGGGAGAAACTAAATACAAAGACTGGCTTCTGGATTACGTAGAAGCCTGGCTGGATCGCATGGAGGAGAACAATGGAATTATTCCATCAAGTATAGGCTTGGATGGAACGATCGGCGGGGAAACCGACGGGAAGTGGTGGGGCAGCGTTTACGGTTGGGGCTTCTCCGTGGTAGTGCCCCAAACCGGCGAGCTGGCTCATCGTACACGCGTTTATCGAGCGGTGATTG
>JAJFLS010000416.1 GCA_021772595.1 Opitutales bacterium | reverse complement strand
TTCTCCTACGCCGACGCGCACCGTTACCGGGTCGGCACTTGGTACGAGAAATTGCCGGTCAATGCTCCGAAATCCGAAGCGAACACCTACCACATGGACGGGACGATGAACTTCGACAAGCCCTCCAGCTCGGACGCGTTCTACGAGCCCAACACGATGAACGGCCCTGCCGAGAACGATCGCTTCGCCGAGCCGCCGCTGAAAATCTCCGGCGACGCTGACCGGTACAACCACCGTGAAGGCAACGACGATTACACGCAGCCCGGAAATCTGTTCCGCCTCATGTCGGCCGATCAGCAGCAGCAGCTTTTCAACAATATCGCGGAAGCCATGGGCGGAGTTCCCGAGGAGATAGTGAGGCGACAACTCGGTCACTTCGAAAAAGCCGACCCGGCCTACGCCGAGGGAGTCGCGAAGGCGCTCGGTATTGAGTATTCTGCGACAGAGCCGTCGCTAGTTTAATTAAGAATTGGAAATAGTTGAGAGGATGTGGGGACGCTCCTGGGAGAGGAGCGTCCCATTTCTCGGAAAGAGAAATCAAATACCGGAGTTGGAACGTCATGCAGACCGCTAAAAATTTAGAGGATCAGAACAAAGTTACTCCGGAGGAAGAAAAACGCTACCGGGAGCTCTTGGAGCTTGCGGCCGAGTCAGCCCGGTATGGCGATACAGAGGCGCTGGAGTCAATGATCGATGCGGGCATCAATCCGGACTTAAAGGACGCCAAAGGAAGTTCCCTGCTTATGCTCGCCAGCTACAATGGAAATCTGGATACGAGCAGAATGCTGCTGAAAAGGGGAGCCAAAGTAGACTTGAAAAATGATCGCGGACAGACGCCCCTTGGAGGCGCCGCCTTCAAGGGAGATCCGGAGATCGTCCAGCTCCTGATCGAATACAACGCGGACGTAAACGCGGACAACGGCGGCGGCAAGACGCCTCTCATGTTCGCCACGATGTTTGGCAGACTCAAAGCGAGACGTATCCTGAAGTCCCACGGAGCCAAGTACTGGAACCGAGGATAGGCGTTGCTCTTTTGTAGGAGCCTGCTTGCAGGCGATTCGCTTGTAGGATTATCGCCTGCAAGCCACCGACAGGTCGGGGTCAATGACAGGCTCCTACAGGTTTGGACGGAGATCCATTTCGAATTCTCCTTCTTCGCCAAGGCTTCGAAGAACACTTCAAAGTAGCTACGTCGAGACTTCGGCGTGGAAGCCACTCCCTCTCTAGGGGTACGCAAAATTTCCGAAGAGGAAATTAAACGCTTGACTATACTACAATTGTAGTAATAACTACTACGACACTTAACTATGCCAAAAAGAACGAGGAATCTCACTCCCATGGAAATGGAAATCATGGATCAGCTCTGGAAACTCGAATCCGCTTCCATTCGCGAAGTCCAAGAATCTCTGCCGACCAAGCGGCGAGTCGAGTACACGACAGTGCAGACCATCGTCTATCGTTTGGAAAAGAAGGGCGCAGTAGAGCGGACGCGGAAGATTGGCAATGCCCATATCTTCAAGCCTCTGCTCTCGAAGCGCTCGGCGGTTGGGTCTTTAGTGGACGACTTTCTTTCGCAATTTGGCGGCTCGACGGAACCGGTAATGCTTCATTTATTGGAATCGGGCAAGCTGACGCTGGAAGACTTGAAGCAGCTCGAGGAGTCTGTGAAAGAAAAGAAGGGGAAAGTCGAATGAGTGCTTCCTTATCTACCGCTCTGCTTGACCATCTGTGGGAATCGAGTCTCTTCGCTCTCGCCGCCTGTTTATTGATCATCGCGTTTCGCAAGGGCTCGACTTGGAGCCGCCATTTCATTGCCTGGGCGGCTTACGCCAAATTTCTACTACCCTTGGCGCTACTCTCTTTTTCGTTCCCGAAGTCGTTCGTGGAAGACAATGCGGGACAAGCTCTTTTGCTTAAAGAAGCTCCACCGCTACAAGCCCTCTCTGCAAGTCTCGATTTGGAATACTGGTTGGCGAAAATGACGGCGCCTGCTGAGGCAGCGAAGGATGCGTCGATCGAGTTTCCCTGGGTACTGAGCGTGTTTGTATTATGGGCTAGTATTGCGGTGACTCTTTTTGCTCGGCGCTGGATCCAGTACCTCAGATGTAAGCGAAATATCGTGAAGCTCAGCCTGCCCGCTGATGAAATATGGGTCGAGCTCGCTCGTAAAATCGCAGGTAAGCGAACGCTCCCGAAACTGGTCATCGGCCAAGGTAATCACCTCAATGCCGGCGTGTTCGGACTATGGTCTTGCACGGTTGTCATTCCCAATAAATTGGATACGGTATTCGACGCAGATGACCGCGAAGTTTTCCTTCGACACGAACTGCAGCATGCTTTCAAACGCGATAATCTCTGGCTCTTCATTCAAAAGTGTATCCGCGACTTTTTCTGGTTTCATCCGATGGTGTATTGGTTGGATCGGCAAATCAGTTGGGAACGCGAAATGATGCGGGATGAGGACGTCCTAAAAGAAACCCAAAACAATACAACCTATCTTAATTGCCTTATGAAAGCATCTAAAGTAGAATTGCCCCGCAGTTGCGCGACTAGCTTGGCTCTTAACGGTTCGCCGTTCGCGCGCCGTATCAAAGCGATCGCATACTATAAACCGAATGCCTTGGCGAGAATTGCATCGGCATTCGCATCCGTCATAACGATCGCGCTATTGCTTGCTGTTTTTGTCGTATCGGAAAATACGGTACAAGCGCAGGATAATGCGCCCACTCGAAAATCCACTGTTGCCGAGATTAACGAAAAACTCGAACAGAGTATACTCAACGCGAAGGAGAAACTCGAAGAAGACGAGAAAACGAAGACCGAACCAAAACTTTCGGAAAGTGAGCAAGCTTTTGTCAAAGAGTTCACGGCCTTGGCGAAAGAAAACAAGGAAGCAGCTGAGAAAAAGCTTTTCGCTGAGCTAAATGAGGATTCACCTGCAGCCTATTATTTTATAGCGGGATCGCTTCTGGGAGAGAAAAACGAGACGAAAGAAGCATTGGACATGTTTCACGTTGCCGTAGAAAAATTTCCCAATTTCCTAAGAGCGGCCCGGAATGCTGGAATTCTGGAGGTCCAATTGGGCAATTTTGATGAAGGCAAGAAAATGCTCTTGAGGGCGTATTCCTTGATGGAAAAGCCTGACAACACTACTTGCGGGCTTATAGGTCTTTGCTATGTCATTCTTGAGGAGTATGCGACTGCCGAATACTACTATCGACAAGCGACCGAATTGAATCCCGATGTCCGAGACTGGAAGCTCGGCCTGGCTAAAGCGCTTCTAAACCAATCGAAATACGAGGAAGCGATTTCGATCATGGAGTCCGCCAAAATAGCGAATATCGAAGAGAATCAGGACCCATCTTAATTTACCAATACACCGATTAATCAAGCCTGAGCGAGCGATCGCTCAGGCTTTTGCTGTTATTGTTGGAGCCTGCTTGCAGGCGATTCGCATTAAGCGGATTTATTCAACCGACGCGGACCGCCTGGCAGTCTGTCCTCTACCTAGTTTCACTCTTCAACAACAGCGCCTTACCGCTTGTCTTTGGCGTAGATGGAGACTTTGGCTTCGCGGTCGCCGAGGATTTCCTTGGCGCGCTTGAGGGCTTTGGCGGTGGAGAGGGTGGGGTTGCTCTCCTCGTCGGCGAAAAGGTTCATCGGGTTGATAACCTCGATGAGCCCCGAACGTTCCAGAATCCGCATCGTGTCGGGACGGACTTCGCTGACGAGCAGAATACGGTCTTGCTCGTTCATGTATTTGATCAGCTCTTCGAGCGCCATGCAGCTGGTGGCGTCGAGGTTGTGAGCGTTGCGTAGTTTCATGATAACTACTTTCAGATTTCCCACGTCGCTGACGCGCCGCATTTGGTCGCGAAAGAGCTCTGCGGCGCCGAAGAAGAGCTCGCCTTCGACGTGGACGATTGAGACTTCCAGGTCATCGCGCTCCTCTTCCTCCTGGAGCTTCCCGAGCTGACCTTCGTCGTCGAATTTGTATTCCACGATCTCAGGATGAGCGACTTTCTTGATGAACAGGGCGATGGAGCAGACGGCGCCGATATAGATAGCGAAATCCAAGGCGAAGACCAGCCCCGTTAGAAAAGTGACATAGAAGGTGATGCTGTCCGAACGAGTCGTCTTGGTGACCATTCGCAGCTGGTGCTTGTTGAGCAGCGAAATGCCGATGGTGACAACCACCACCGCGAGCGAAGCGCTGGGGATGTAGCCGATCAGAGGGCCGAGAAGGACGGCTCCGATCAGGACGATGATCCCTGAGTAGAGGCTTGATAATGGGGTTCGAGCGCCGCTGTTGGTGTTGAGCTGGGAGCGGGTCAGCGAGCCGGAGGCGGCCATGCCTGAGAGGAGCGCGCATCCGATATTGGCCATTCCCGAACTGAGCATTTCCTGGTTGCTGTCGAGTCGGGCCCCATCGCGCGCGGCGAGCGATTTTCCGATGGAATTGCCTTCGAGCACGCAGAGCAGGGCGATCGCAATTGCCGGCGGAAGCAGCATTGTGATCGTGTCGAAATTGAAGTTCGGAATCGAAGGCCCCCATTCCGAGAGATTCAGGCTCGGCATGAGAGCGAC
>JAJFLS010000415.1 GCA_021772595.1 Opitutales bacterium | reverse complement strand
CAGATCCTCTTCGGGGCACGTATAGTACAGTTCGACCCGATAGTCTCCAGAAGCGAGCACTTCCGTGTCCCAGGAAATCCGATCGTCCGTACTCGCCCAATTGGTGAAGAAAGAACAGTTTGGCGCATTGCCAGATCGCTTGATCTTCCCTGAGCTAGTGCCATCGCGTGCCGGAATCTGGGTAAAGCTGAACTCCGGGTGCCCGATCGTGAATGGGCGATCATCTTTCCCCGCGACTTCCGAAGCGACGTTCTTGTCGAAGTCTCGTTGAGCCTTGAGCAATCGTTTGGCGACATCCGGAAAGCGGCCTTTAACATCCGTTCTCTGACCCGGATCAGCCTTCATGTCGTAAAGCCGACCCGTCTGATCCAAACGAAAACCCTGGCTGCGAACGCTGGTCTTTCCTTTGAAATAGTTAACGTACAATCGGTCCGGCCAGTCCGTCTTCCTATCGACCATGAGCGGCTTCAGGCTGACGCCATCCAATGTAAGCGTATTGTATTTCTCTATACCGACTAGATCCGTCAATGTAGGCAGCAAATCAATGGACCCGGCGATTCGATCGATCTTTCTTCCGGCATCGAATTTCCCAGGCCATCGAATGAAAAACGGCGAGCGCACGCCGCCCTCGTCTACACTTCCCTTCCGGCCTCGCATGTCAGCATTCCAGCGATAGCCATTGGGACCGTTGTCGCTGAAGTAGATTACGATCGTATTCTCCGCCAGCCCCAGGTCATCCAGCTTCTCGGTCAATCGTCCAACATTCCAATCGATATTCTCGCACATCGCCAGAGCCGCTCGCGAATGCTGTAAGTTCTCATTGTCTTCCGGACGTGCTCGCATGCCGAGATCGTTGTACTCGAATTTCTTCCAAAATCGGTCCGGCACCTGCATCGGCGAATGCGGCGTATTCAGCGGCAAATACACGAAGAACGGTTCGTCCTTGTGATCCTCGATGTACTGCATGGCATGGCTAGTAAAGTCGTCGATGATAAAGCCTTCGCCTTTGGTGATCTGCCCATTGTGCTCGAGCATCGGATCGAAGTAGTTGCCCCAATGCCCCGAACAGAAACCGTAATACTCGTCGAACCCGCGCGCGTTCGGATGATAGGGAGGCTGCATTCCATTGTGCCATTTTCCGAACGCAGCGGTCTTGTAGCCGTTGTCGCGAAAGATCTCGGCGAGCGTGGTTTCGTCCAAGTCCAGCCGCTCCTCGCCCCGACTCGCGGACCGCACCCCGCCGCGCGGATTGTAGCGACCCGTCAGGAACTCCGCCCGTGTCGGCGAACAAATCGGGCATACATAGAAATTGGAAAACTCGATCCCCTCCGCAGCGAGCCGATCGATATTCGGCGTATCCAGATTCGTATTCCCATGAACGCTCAAATCACCCCACCCCTGATCATCCGTCAGAATGATAACGACATTCGGACGATCTACAGCATAAACCGCTAAAGCTTCGCCCAACAAAATCAATAAAACGAAATATTTTTTCATACCAAAATTAGTTTCAAAAGCTATAGCCTAACCACTAATGGACGCGAATGAACTCTAATATAATTTGCGTTCATTGGCGGTTCTAAAAATCTGTGCTCATCTGCGTGAACTGCGGGCAACCTTTTCGTGCATCTTCGTGTCCTTCGTGGGAAATTACCCATCCACTCGCGTTAACATCATAAGTCGAAACTCCATTACTTGCGAGCCGGGCATGTCGAGCGCTTTCAGAGTCAACTCGCCCTTGCCTTTCTTCAGATCGATGACGCCGAGATTCATCGTTTTGAAATCTTTGACGTACGATTCTTGCCGCGCGTCTCGGTCGTTTTCGCCTCCACGCAGAGGAGGATCGTGGGCTTCATTGATCTTTCCTTTCAACTTCGCATCGTTGAAGCTGAGCTCGATGGTCGAGCCCAAATCCGCCTGAGGGCAGGCGTACTCGATGTCTACTCGATATCTCCCGGTCGCTCCGACTTCTGCGGTCCAAGTGATAGTGTCTTCGGCGTTAACCCAATTCCGGAAAAACGAGCAATTCGGGAAGCGGTTGGAGCGTTCGATCGCGCCGTGGGCTATCCCGTCTCTAGCAGGGATTTGGGTGTATTTATAATCTGGGTGCGCGATGATGAAGGGTCGATCGTCTTCGCCGTAGCCTTTCATCGCGTTTTTCTTGAATCGATCGATCACAGCTTGCAGACGCTTCTTCACATCCGGCTTGTCATTGGAAACATCCTTTCTCTGCCCGGGATCTTTCTTGATATCGAACAAGCCGCCTTCCGTACCAAGCCGATACCGCTGGTTGCGGGCGCTGATCTTGTCCCTCCAATTGTTGATGATGATTCGGCTTTTCCATTCGGGATCGTCCTCGAGAAGGAGCGGTTTCAGGCTACGCCCATCCAGCCGCTTTTTGTTTGCGGTCTCTATTCCCGCCAAATCCGCCAATGTCGGGTGAAGATCGATGGCAGCTCCAATCGGCTCGATCAACTTTCCCGCTTTAATCTGATCCGGCCAACGCATGAGCATTGCAGTCCGAACGCCTCCTTCGTCGGTCGAACCCTTGCGGCCCTTCATGTCGCCATTCCACCGAACTCCATTCGGGCCGTTGTCATGGAAATAGACTACGATCGTGTTGTCGGCAATTCCCAGCTCTTCGAGCTTCGCCAGGACGCGTCCCACATTCCAGTCGATATTCTCGCACATGGCTAAAGCCGCGCGAAGATGCCCCATCCGCTCCTTATTCGGCTCCCGGTTGTGCATCTCGATCTCCTTGTCCTTGAAGCGATCCCAAAACTCGTCCGGCACCTGCATCGGCGAATGCGGTGTATTGTAGGGCAAGTAGGCTAAGAACGGCTTATCCTTATTCTCCTCCATGAAGCCCATCGCCTTGTTTGTCAGGTCGTCTATAATGAACCCGTCGCCCTGCACGATCTTCCCGTTATGTTCGAGCGGCGGCGAGAAGTAGTCGCCCCAATGTCCCGAGGCGAAACCGTAGTACTCATCGAATCCGCGACCGTTGGGATGGTAGGGATACTGCATTCCGTTGTGCCATTTGCCGAAGGCGCCTGTCGCGTAACCCGCGTCCTTGAACGTGTCGCCAATGGTCACCTCATCGAGATCCATCCGCTCGCCACCAGCGGACGTGCTGTATACTCCGCTACGCGCGTGGTATCGACCCGTCAAAAACTCTGCGCGCGTCGGCGAACAAACCGCGCAAACGTAGAAACGATCGAAACTCACGCCCTCCGCCGCGAGCGAATCAATATTCGGCGTACTTAGGTTCTTGTTACCGTTCAGGCTCAAGTCGCCCCAACCTTGATCGTCGGTCAGAATGACAACCACATTCGGCCGCTCCGCGGCAAAAAAGAATGACCCCATAATCAACGAAATTAAAATAGAGATACTGTTTTTCATATAAAAGAAATTTTTTGCCCACGAATTTGATGACTCTAAAATTTAGTATTCGTGCAGATTCGTGTCATTCGTGGGTAGTTTTTCTACTCCACGCCATACTGATCTCTCAATCGCTTCAGTTCCGTTTTCAACCTGGCGACCGTATCCTGATAATGGGGATTGCCGATGCGATTATCGATTTCGTAGGGATCAATCTCCCGATCGAAAAATTCCCATTCTCCTAGCTCGTAAAAATTGATCAGCTTGAAACGCCCGTCGTAGACGCCTTCGTGCTTGGCGACCTTGTGTTGATTATCTTCGGATTCGTAGAAATGATAGTAGAGACTTTTCCGCCAGTCCACGGGTGTTTCGCCATGAAGCAATGAGCTGAAGTCATCGCCTTGCATCGTTTCCGGAACCGCCGTCTTTCCGATGGAAAGAAACGTCGGCGCCATGTCGATATTCTGCACAAGATCCTGAACTTCGACGCCTGGCTCGATGTGTCCCGGCCAACGAATGAGCAGCGGAGTGAAAAAAGACTGATGATACATGAAGCGCTTATCGTACCAACCGTGCTCGCCGAGGTAGAAGCTCTGGTCGCTGCTGTAGCAGACGATGGTGTTTTCGGCCAAGCCCGACTCTTCGAGATAATCAAGAATGCGGCCCACGTTCTCGTCGTTGGCCTTCACGCAGCGCAGGTAGTCGTGAATGTAGCGCTGATACTTTTCGCGCTGGAGATCGTCGCCCTTCAATTTGCCCGACGCCAGATGCCGGTTTTCGTAGGCCAGCGAATCGATCGCCCGCTTGTTTTGCTCTGGAGGCAAGCGATCGTAGTGGGCGGAATTCGGATCGCCTTTCAAATGGAAGCCCTCCCGCATCGTTTTCAGAATGGTCATGTTCGCAGTCGACGCTGCGGCCCGACCTGAATGGTCATCGTAAAACGTCGGCGGCTCGGGAATCTCCTGGTCCTTTAGAAAATCGA
>JAJFLS010000414.1 GCA_021772595.1 Opitutales bacterium | reverse complement strand
CATTTCGCCAAGATAAACGATGTCAGTCCCATGAAGCGTCGTGATAATCGGCGGTGCTGCCTCGCCGATCAACTCTTTCGCGATCCAAGCAGCGGCAGTGTGCGGAATCGCGTAGTGGGCGTGAATGATGTCGATCTTGTGATGCCTGCAGACCTCTGCGATTCGTGTGGCCAAAGGCAGCGTATGGTCCGGGCTCTTGAAGAGCGGGAATTCCACCGGCGTTGATTCGCAAAAATGCACGTTCGGATGATCGTCGTTCAATCGAAAAGGGGGACGCTCCGAAATGACGTAAATCTCGTGCCCCATCTCCGCCAATCGGTGACCGAGCTCTGTAGCCAGAATTCCGCTACCACCCACAGTGGGATGGCAAAGCAATGCGATTTTGAGTGACTCTCCCATTGACGCTCCTTTTAGAATCGCTGGCCCTTCAGCGCCGCCAGATCAGCAGCGGTGGCCACGAGCACAGGTCCCTCGGAATAAAGCCGCAACGCCGCCTCGACGCCCATCTGTATGCCCAACGCCCTCGCTCGCGAAAGCTGAAGATCGATGTATTTCAGGTTCTTCACCTGACTCGAATGACACTCCATCAGAGCCTTCCATTTTTCCACTTGGCTAGAAATATCGATCAGAATCGGACTCAGATCCGCCGAACCCAACGTCTCGCTCGAAATATCGTAGAACAAGAGATTCTGCGACGCATGAGGATCCAAGTTTTCCAGGCCTGGAGTCTTACCGTAGCGGGCAAGCCGATACGCGTCGCGCGCGATCTTACTCGTCTCGCGGTGATCCGGATGTTGATTCAGATGACCGGAAGGAGCCAGGATCAAGTCAGGCTGAATGCGCCTGATCATTTTCGCTGCCAACAAAGTCGCGTCCAAATCCGCCCTTATTCGCGTGTCGCCGGTAGTTGACGGAAACTGAATCTCCGCGCCCAGCATTTCCGCCGCCTTGCGCGCTTCATCCTCTCGCGTCGACCGATCGCCGTGAGTCCCGGCTTCGCCTCGCGACAATACCACCAAATCCAATCGAGCCCCTTGCTCGCTCGAAGCTAAAAGCAGCGCTCCGCAGCCAAACTCGATATCGTCCGGATGCGCCCCAAACGCTAAAATTCGCTTACCATTCATGCCTGTATTCAACATAAGCCTCCCCCGATCTATCTATAAAATCGCGTTTTACGAACTCAATTTCCGGCGCGTCTTCCAGGTTCAGATACTGGATCTCGCCCGCGCCCGCGATGTAGTGGGTGCACTGGACGACCGATTGCATCCAACGCAGCCGAGTATCGCGCGTCGGACTGATCTGCCGCTTTTGAACATCGCTCGCCTCCACCTCTATATAGCGGTCGCCCCCTTTGTAGAGATAGTAGCCGCCCTCGCGAAAGCGGGCTCGCACGATCTCGCCTTCATAAGGCGTATCCAGAAAATAGTCATCGATATCGATCGCCTGTTCCCGCAGCAAAGGGTCACTCGAACGCGCGACTTCAATTCCTTCAAGCAAGCCGGTCTTCCGATACATCTCCAGACAGAACTCGGTAACGTTTTCAGAAGCTACCGTTTCGAAAATCTCGACCAACTCCGGTGCGACCAGATTTGGCAAACACCGGCGTGCCTTTTCCTGCCAGCCCGGCTTGATCGTCTTGCAGTAGAGCGGCGAATACAGCTTCTGAATTTTGTTCGCCACCTCAAAATTGATACGCTCGACTTTCCCCGTGTGTCGATTCGTTAAAACCGAGCAGGTCTCCCGGTGATCGTGATCGCTGTCGTGTAGAAAGAAAACGATTCTTCCCCCGATCTCCGACTGCAGGCGACGCGCCGTTTTGATCTTAGAAAAAACGAAACGATTCGGAAAAATCCCGCACGGCTGCTGCCCGAAGCAAATAACGGGCTCGGACATTAAGCCTCTTTCCTTCCCATCACCAACTGCAGCAAAAGGCTCAACACAATCACGAGAAAACAAGCGATCAAATTGTACCACAGATAACCGATCTCAATGATGTTCGTGAAATACAGAAGCAATACAGAAACCTGCGCGATCAAAGCCGCAATAAACGCGGCATGCGCTCCAATACGACTTATAAAGAACGCCGCTAGAAACAAACCCAGAACCGTTCCGTAGAAAAGGGAGCCCACAATATTCACCGCTTCAATCAAACTTTCGACCATACTCGCGAAAAGCGCGAAGAGAATAGCCAACCCACCCCAAATCGCGGTAAAGATTCGCGAAATCAATTTCGTATGAGTATCATCCGATCGCTTATTAATATAACGTTGATAAAAATCTACCGTTGAAATCGTCGCCAATGCGCTCAGCTCGGAAGCAGTCGAAGACATCGCGGCGCTCAAAATCACAGCCACGAGCAATCCAATCAGACCAATGGGTAGTTCATTCAATACGAAGTGGATGAACACGTAATCCGAGTCCTTCATGCCTTTTTCTCCGGACACCGTAGCGATGTGCTCCTTCAGGTCCCTTCGAGAATCGCGAATACCCTGACTGGCAGCCCGGACTTCCGCCTTCGACTTCTCCTCGCGAATCGCATCCCCGGACCGCATCGCTTCTACATAATCGTCCAAGGCCAATTGCTGAGTCTCGAAACTTGCCTCAAACGCGTCTTCAAAATCTCGGTACGTCTCCAGATCCATCTCCGCGCTTTCTTGAATCATCGAGTCCGGCAAGAAAGTGGCTGGCGGTTTCTCCCATTGATAGAAGACGAAAACCAACACCCCGAGCATCAGAATCATGAACTGCATCGGCACTTTCAGCATTGCGTTGAACATCAACCCCAATCGACTGTCTCGAACGGACTGTCCCGACATATAGCGCTGAGCCTGCGACTGATCCGTACCAAAATAGGACAACTGAAGGAAAAAACCTCCCAGAAGCCCGGACCACAAGGTATAGCGCTTGTCGATATCGAACGAGAGATCGACCACATTGAGACGTCCCAGCGCGCCTGCCACGCTCAGATTCTCAGTAAAACTCGCGTGCCCGGAAATCTTATACACCACGACTCCAAACGCGACCGCCATGCCAGACATAATCACCGTCATCTGATACTTGTGCGTCAAGCTGACCGCGTGCGATCCGCCCGTCACCGTATAGAGAATCACCGCGAGACCGACACCGACAACCGTGAGATTCATGTCCCATCCCAGGACGCTTGTCAGAATAATCGAAGGCGCGTAGATCGTTATCCCCGCGGAAAAGCCGCGTTGTATCAAGAAAATCACGCTGCCTAAGGTTCGCGTCTTCGAATCGAAACGATGCTCCAGAAACTCGTAGACGGAACAGAGCTCCAGCTTGTAGTACATCGGCACGAACACTACCGCGATGAGGATCAGCGCTAGCGGCATGCCAAAGTAGTTCTGCACGAAAACCATACCACTGTCGTAGGCCAATCCCGGCGTCGACAGGAAGGTGATCGCGCTCGCCTGCGTCGCCATCACCGACAGGCCGATCGTGCCCCAATGATTTGAGCTGCCTTTCAGAAACTCGTCTAGTTTCCTGTCGTTCCGCGTCTTCCAAACGCCGAAGAATACGATGGCGATCAAGGTCGCGCTAAGAATAGCAATATCGAAAGAGCTCATATCCGAGTCGACGCAATTATTCGAACGCCTTGGTCAGCCACGCGAAAAACGCGATCTGAACCGCTAACGCGCCCACAACGATCAGGTACAGTCTTGTCCACCCTTTCGTACTTTCGTCTTTGACAGACGACATTACTTCATTGTCCGAATCAGTTTCCATGACCTAAAGATATAAGATTCACAAAGAGCCGAATCGCCCCCGCATTTCCTTCGGGCAGCTGCCGAAAAAACGACAAGCCCGTGTAAGCGTACCAGCCCTTACCGTACTGAGCGACGAGCAACCCTCCGTCTCTTGGAGGCTCGCCTCGGTCGTTGGCCGATAACAGCGCTGCGTATTTTTCGTCCCAAGAAGTCGCATAGTACAATCCACGTTCCTGTATCCAATTATCAAAGTCTCTCGGAGTAATTTTGTTCGGTGTGTTAAACACGGCGTGCTCAGGTTGGAGAATACGCATCTCTACTTTTTCCTCCGATACTCGATCTCTGGACAATCTAATAGGGAAAGGTGAGGTGAATTGGGACTTGGTTCGAAAACTCGTCGTGTTGTATTGCGAGATCAGCGTTCCACCCGCTTTGACGTAAGCGAGCAGCTCGTCGAAGCGTTTATCCAGCCCCGCGAAGGCGTCGAACACGCGCGGCCCGAGAATCACGGTATCGTAGTTCGAGAGACGTTCCCGATCGATTTCTTCAACCGCGATTCGATCCACTTCGTAGCCGATCCGGTCCAGCGTCTCCGGAACCGTATCCCCCACTCCCTCGATGCAAGCGATGCGATTTCCCGCCCGAGCCAGCTCAAGCCGGACCAGTTTCGTCTGAGCCTTCGCCAGAATCGGCTGACGCCCGATGTGCTCGTATTCGATGAGCTTCGAGCCCACGCCATAGGACTTGCCCCTCGAATCGACGGCCTTGAAACCAACACTCCCCTCGGAAGCCTGCTTAGGCGGCGTCATGCTCACGCGAATCACCGCATCCTGGCTTTTTTCGGACAAGGCGAATTCGGAGTCTCCGATTTCGACTTTCCAACCCGCAGGCGCTTCCGCTACGAGATTGCCGCGAATATCACCCGATTGACTCGTCACCGACACTTCAATCTCCTTCGAACGCGCATCCTCGAACAATAATACAGAAGCACGCGCTTCGACAACCACTTCCGGTCGAATCGCCACAAACCGATGCACTTCCCCTTTGATCGGATCGCTCACACTCTCGATCACCGGCGTCGACAAGCGGATCGTTCGTCCGCCCACTTCGATATTCGCGGTCACCGCGATCGGAGGCGGAACCGTTTCCAATTCCAATAAACGCGTATTCTCGAAACGATACAGAGCGCTGCTTGGCGGCGACTTCAGCCAATAAGGCTGCGTCAATGGAGCGTCGTCGGGGAGCTTGAATGCGAGGTTCACGGTTTTGGATTGGTTCGCTTTGAGTTGTCCATCCAGATTTTCAATACGGGCCAACTCGATATCCGTCGGCCAATTGTCGCTTTCGAAAAGCCCTGCTTCCAACGAGCTCACGCGAGAGGAGATCGGCGACCGATTTGTCAGCTCAACCTGGAGACTCGTCTCGTCTCCAGGCGTCAAATACGAAGTGGTCGCTCGTGCCTCGAAATGCAGCCCCATGGCAGCCGCGATCAGGCGGTGAAGCGTTTCCCGTTTCGAAAGCGTTTGTCTTGTTTCGGGCAGCGAATCCAGCGCCGTGTCTGCCTCGACCAGTGCCGAGACCACTTTCCACGGGGCGGCATAGTCAAAGCTCTCAATAGCCTTCGACAGCAGAGCGTCCACCTTCGCTCCGCCAGAGAAGCGGGCCCAAGTAGTATCCACGCCGTTCAAAAAATCCCCCTCGGTAGGCTCTCCCGCAAGCAGCACGAGCCGCTCCGTTTGTTCTCCGCGACGTCCCGCTTGGCCGAACCCTTGGCTCTTGTGCATGCTTCTGCTGCGGGCCGCGATCTCTGTATAGGAAGTTCCCAGAAACGGATTGAAACGGCCGATTTCCAATTCGACGATTTCGCGGCGCTCGTCGGCAAGATTTCCTCTGCCCCGGCGCCCGTAGCCGTTCCAGAAGATCCGCTTGACCTGGTGCGTATCCACATGGGCCAGTTGCTCGGGAAATTGATCCGGATCCGCAGCGAGCGTGAAGGCTTTCAGAGCCAACTGGGCCGAAACCGTGTGGTGCCCATGAGTCGGTCCAGACGCTGGATTGAAACGAGTGATGATTACGTCGGGCTTGAAATGGCGAACCGCGTAAACCACATCCCCCAAGACGGTCTCCTCTTGCCAATTCTCCAGCGTGTCTTCGGGGCTTTTGGAGTAGCCGAAATCGCGGGCCCGGGTAAACATTTGCCTGGCTCCATCGACCGTTCGGGCCTGGAGGAGCTCGTTCGCCCGGATAAGGCCCAGCTCCTCTTTCAGCTCCGACCCAATAAGATTCTGACCACCGCCGCCTCGCGTGAGCGCCAGATAGGCCGTGTCCAGTTTTTCCTCTTGAGCAAGGTAGGTCAGCAGAGCCGTATTCTCGTCGTCCGGATGGGCCGCGACGAACAGAACCGAACCGACGGTCTTGAGCTTGTGAATTTCGTGGAGCAGCTCTGAGGAAGTCATTGATTGACCCAACATCACGGGCGAAATCAGCAGAGGAGCGAGAAGAAATACCGTTCGAGGAATGAGCATAAGGGATTTTCCCGGTTTGATTAGGAAAGACAGTCTTTGTCTTTAAAGTGTTCTCTACGAGCTAAGATATCGAATTACTGCCAGTTTTTCGCGCGTTCGCAATCCGTTACGCGCAATCAGACAGTGCCCATCCCGTCCACTCAAGAAATCAAGCTTTCCTCTGACCCGTTCTAAGATAGAAGTTCAAACAATGCGAAACACGAAACAGAGACAAACCGCCCGCCTTGGAATGCCCTCCATGGCTCTAGCGGCGATCCTCGCCTCGTTCCTGTCTGGAGCTGCGCGGGCCGAATTCTCGATCTCTGGAAATCTCCCCGATCTCGAGCCGGGAAGCTCCATTCAGCTCTTTCGCGAAGACCTCGACGCGCGATCGCAATCCCTTGAAGGAAAAGCCGTTATCCAGCCCAATCACTCTTTCAAGGCTACGTTCAAAGGCGATCCCGGCCTTTTCAGTCTCGTACTACCCAACGCACGGAAAATCGCCCTGGCAATCGACTCGAATCAACGCGTTTCGATCGAACCCAGCTTCGCCAGCCTCAGCGGATACGCCGTTAGCGGTTCGAGCGACACCGAGATGCTCCTCGCCTACGAAACCGTTCGAAAAGAATCCCTGGAGCGCCTCGTCTACCCGCCCCGGGCAAAACTCAACCAAGCGACCGCCGCGGGAATCCCCGCCAATCAGCTCGCCTCGCTCGCCCAGGCCGAAGTGGACGGCTACGCCGCTCATCGCCGCGAGCTGAACGATTTCACCATCGATCAAGCCGGGACCTCCGTCGCTCTTTACGCTACATCGCTTCGCTGGGACGGCGACTATCGCCGAAACGAGCTCAAGCAACGCGTCGACGCAATCGCCGCGCTTCATCCGAAGCTGGACATCACTCGAAGCATGCAAGAGCGCCTGAGGCTTTTTGAACTAATCGCCATTGGCGCGCAAGGAGCCCCGCTCGTCGGCCCTTCGCTCGATGGCGAAACGCTTTCACTGCGGGACTACCGAGGGAAAATCGTGCTTGTCGATTTCTGGGCGTCCTGGTGCGTTCCTTGCCGCGTGGAGAACCGCCACTATCGAGATCTTCTCGATACGTATTCGTCTCGCGGATTCGAAGTCTTCGCCGTCAACCTCGACGATAGCTACTCGATCTGGAAAACCGCATCGAGACGGGATCGCGTCACCTGGCCCCAGATATCCGACTCCCTCGGCTGGGACTCGCCGCTGGCCGCCGCCTACAACGTCTCCGCGTTGCCCATGAGTTTTCTCCTCGACCGGAACGGCCGGATCATCGCCCGCAATCTCCGCGGAGAGCAGCTCGTCGCCAAACTCGAAACGGTCTTTCGCAAAAAAAAGTAACCCTAAAAACCAATCCCCCAGCAGAGACCCGCAACCCAAGAATCCG
>JAJFLS010000413.1 GCA_021772595.1 Opitutales bacterium | reverse complement strand
GACAATGTAATCCCTCTCAGCTCGCGAAGAATCGCTCTGCGGGAAGAGAACCATCGGGTGCTGAGAGCCGTACATCGACGGCCGCGTATTTTCGGTCATGCCCGTATCAAGCTTAATGAACGCGTATCCAGATTCTCCGGTCGCTGTCAAATCCTGAACCGTTGACAGGATCGCGCAGCCGTTAGCGATCAAATAAGTGCCGGGCTCCACCTCAAGGTGAATTTGGCGACCGGTTTCCGCCGCGAACTTCTCGAACTCCTCGCTCATCGGAGCGCCGATTTCCTGCAAATCCGTCGTGCTCTCATCGGGCATGCGCCCTACCTTGTAGCCGCCTCCGAGATTCAGTGTGGTTACCGACTCAAACTGCCTCACGAGATTCAGGGTCAGCGAAATCGCCCGGAGCCAGACCTCCGGATCGCTACCGCTTCCGATGTGCGTGTGGATACGAAAGACATCCAATCCGTAATTCGATGCGATCTCCTTGACGCGTTCCACATCCTCAAACCATACTCCGAAACTCGATGCGGGGCCTCCTACGTTCGTACGCTGCGTCCCTCCTGATCCGAGACCAGGATTGAAGCGTACTCCAACTCTCGCGCCGCGAAAAAGTCTTCCGTAACGTTCCAATTGATACAGTGAACACGCGTTTACTCTCATGCCTTGATCAACCAATTTCTTCAACGCGGCATCATCCGGAAACTCTTGAGTACTCAGTGAAATCTCTGCAGCAGGAATACCGGCAGCGATCGCTCTTTGCGCCTCGTAGATGGAACTCGCGTCGACCTTTAAGCCCATCGAATTAAACAAGCGAACAACATTCGCGTTCGGGCAAGCCTTCATGGCGTACCGAGCCGTCAGACCATAGGCATTTGGAAATGCCAGGACCTCGTTCGCCGATGCGCGAAGCGTGGCTTCGTCGTATACGTAGCACGGTGCGCCGATTTCGTCGCGTATTCGAAATGCGGTTTCTGAATTGAGAAATGGAATTGTTTGCATGGAAAATTGTATTGAAAAGATTCGGAACGACGCAGTCCTCCCGCTACGAGAAAAAAGATCCGCCCCAGCGGCCTACGGCATCCAAGGATATTTCGAAAAATCGGGTTTTCGTTTATCCAGAAACGCCTGTTTCCCTTCGGACCCTTCTTCGGTCATGTAATACAGGTAAGTCGCGTTGCCCGCCAGTTCTTGAATACCAGCTTGCCCATCGAGATCCGCGTTGAACGCCGACTTCAAGCAGCGGATCGCTATCGGACTTTTCTCGACAACTTCCAAAGCCCATTGCACGCCTTCCGACTCTAGCTCTTCCACGGAAACGACCTTGTTCACCAATCCCATATCGAGTGCATCTTGAGCGTTGTATTGGCGACACAGGTACCAAATTTCGCGCGCTTTTTTCTGTCCAACGATACTCGCGAGATAACTCGCTCCGAATCCGCCGTCGAAGCTGCCCACCTGGGGACCGGTCTGACCAAAAATAGCGTTATCCGCCGCAATCGTCAGATCGCAAATCACATGCAGCACATGCCCCCCGCCAATCGCGTAGCCGGATACAAGCGCAATCACGACCTTCGGAATCGAGCGAATCAACTTTTGCAGATCCAAAACATTTAGACGCGGCACGCCATCGGAACCCACGTAGCCAGAATGGCCCCGCACGCTCTGATCGCCTCCCGAGCAAAATGCGTACTTGCCATCCGTGTGAGGCCCGGCGCCCGTCAGCAAGATCGCCCCGATCGCCTGATCTTCACGGGCATCGCAAAACGCTTCGAACATCTCGAATACGGTCTGAGGACGAAACGCGTTTCTTTTCTCGGGACGGTTTATCGTGATCTTCGCGATGCAATTCCACTTTTCATAGCGAATGTCTTCGTAGGTTTTTACGCTCTGCCAGTCTGCTTGCGACATGGGAGGCAGTGTGCAAGCCGATTCCCGGCGCGCAAGCCTCGGTTTCGGCCGACAAAGCCAGTTTTCGGAAATGGCGCACATCCCGCATGCTCGTCGTAGGGTCGGCGCTTGCGCCGTACCGCGCAGGAAGCTCACTCTCGACTTACGGGTATGGCGCAAGCGCTGACCCTACAAAATCAGCTCTCACACTTCGCCCGCTTCCACAAAAGGCTGAAAAGCCTCGGGAATCGGCGCCTCCAAATCGAGCGCCTCCCCCGTGATCGGATGCGTAAACGCTAGCCGCGCGCTGTGCAACAAGACGCGATCCGGAGTCGCCGGCAAGCGCGACAGTGGTCGATAGCCATAAACCTCATCCCCTAAAATCGAATGCTTGATGCTTCGCATATGAACGCGGATCTGATGCGTCCTTCCGGTGTAAATACGACAACGGACTAGCGAATAGCCTCCCTCGAAAAGCGCTTCCACGCGCCAATCCGTGTGGGCTTCTCTCCCATGGCCTTCGTAGCAGACCCGCATCTTGTGCCGTTGAGTCGTGTTGCGCTCGATCGGCTTGCGAATGCTCCCGCTCTTCAACTCAGGGTACCCGGATATCAAAGCCAAGTATTCCTTAATGATCGTTCGAGTCTGGAAAAGCTCGCTTAGAGCGCGGTGGGCCACATCCGTTTTGGCTGCCATAATTAGACCGCTCGTATCGCGATCCAACCGGTGCACGATCCCCGGTCGCTCCACGCCGCCAATCCCGCTCAATTGACCTTCGCAATGAAAGAGCAGTCCATGAGCGAGCGTCGGCTCGGGCTTTCCCGCGCCGGGATGAGTCACCAGTCCAGACGGCTTGTCGATCACTACAATGTGCTCGTCTTCGAAGATCGAAACGAGTTTGAGATCGATCGGTCCCATGTTGCACTTTTCGACTTCCGGCATCGAGAATGTCAATACATCGCCCGCTCGCACTTTGTAGTTTTTCGAAATCGGCTCCTCGCCGATCTTCACCAATGATTGATCGAACGCCCGATGAAAATCCGCCCGACTAAACTCCTCGTGAGCGTCCGCGAGCAGCTTGTCCGCCCTAATTTTTTTCGTTCCTTCCGGAGCGGTATACTGTCTTTGTTCGCTTTCCATTTCAATCGACGAGCAGAGAATCGATCTCGGCCATGTACCTGTTTTTGTCGGCTTCATCCATTCGCGCGTGACGAAATCCATTCTTCGCGATCTCCGCTAATTCCGCGGCGGTAAATCCGAGCCGCTCCGATAGAGCATCATACTCGTCTATAACCGTATTCGAAAAGCAAAGAGGGTCGTCCGTATTCACAGTGCAAATAACGCCCGCATCGTAGAGAGCGCGGATGGGGTGCGCTTCAAGGCTCTCAACGACCCTTAGCTTTTCGTTGCTGATCGGACACACATCTAAAACAATCCCTTCATCGCGCAACCGCGAAACGAGAGCGGGATCTTCGACCGCGCGCACGCCGTGCTGGATTCGCTCCGCGCCCAAAACATCGAGCGCTTCGTAGATTTTCTCAGGCCCTCCAAATTCGCCCGCATGAGCTTTGATGATTTTTCCCGCCTCTTTGCAGCGACGCCACACCGGAGCGGTCCAATCCTCCAGCTCAAGCCATTCCTGACCATGGAGATCGATTCCATCCAAGTCCTCCCAATCGTGAAGCGAATCGATGATCGGTCCCATGACTTCCGAGTAGCCATCGCGGACCAGACCAGTGATGACCTTCACTTCGAGCTCTTTCGGAGCAGCCGACTTGATCGCGTGGATCAGCTCATGTCCGTCCGAGCCCGTGAATTCGATAATCGCCAGATGAATACTCGT
>JAJFLS010000412.1 GCA_021772595.1 Opitutales bacterium | reverse complement strand
AGCTATCACCCCGTAGCGACGCCGAAACTCGGCGTGGATTCAAACCTATGCAACCAACACAGGCTCCGTTCTCGTTGACCTCAGTGTTCAAATATTCGATACAGTTTCCACCATGACTGAGAATCGCTTGAAAACCCTCGCCCTCGATCTAACAACGATAGGGTGAATAAAGGTTCAATCCTGCACCCTTGCGATAAAGAACTCGAACTCCGTTCCTCTGTGATCTCGGTGGTTTTAAAAACCCAAAAGATTAATCAATCCTGCCCCATCCCGCTCAGCGGGATGGGATCATGGCCGCGAGTCTAGCGAGCGGATCCAGCGAATGCAGAGAGCGTTGTTAAAGAATCCCTCGCCATCAAAAGGTTCGGGACGGCGCCCGAAACTCTACCTTTCCGAACGATCAAAAATGGTCGAGTTAGCAACTCATCCTCTCCACATTGCTCCGCCATCTCCGCTGACGCTCCGTCCCAATTATATTCGCTACTCCTCAATCCCTTCGCGTTTTCGCGGCTTCGCGTGAACCCTTTCGTCGCACAGATAAAAATTAGTTCGCCCGCAAGCGGGTGTTCACCCCAGAATCGCGATTACCCATGAAAACGAAACGATTGCTCGCCGCTTCCCTGCTCACTTTATCGCTTGGCCAGATTTTTGGCGCTTCGGATAACCAGATCTCCGAGAGCCAGCAGAAATGGATCGCGGCGTACGAGAAGCAGGAGAATGTTCCCGTGCCGGAAAAGATGCTGATCAATACCGATTCGGAGCCCGATCTGAAAACGGGCTTCGTCAGCTTGTACAATGGTAAGAATCTCGACGGCTGGACTCCCCTCGGGGGCCATTGCACTTTCGAAGCGAAAGGCAAAAGCATCGTCGGCACGACTGTCCCAGCATCGCCGAGCACCTACCTCTCTACCCTTAAAGACGACTACACCGATTTCATTTTCACCGCCGAGGTGAAATGGGTAGTCGATGGCAACACCGGCTTTATGTTCCGTGGCCAGGTCAAGGACGGAAAAGATGGCTCGAAAACGGTCTTTGGTCCGCAAGCCGAGATGGAAGCCGATTCTAAGAAGCGTTTCTGGTCCGGCGGCATTTATGGTCAATCGTGCGGCGGCTGGTATTATCCTCTCTGGCTCAATGCCCACGAAGAAGCTCGCAACGCGATCGACCGCGACGGCTGGAATCGCATGACCATCAAAGCCGAAGGCAAAGTCGTCAAAACCTGGATAAACGGCGTGCCCGCCGCCCATTGGACCAACGACGAATACTTGAAAGGCTTTTTCAGCCTCCAAGTACATTCCGGAAAGGAAGGCAAAGTCCGCTGCCGCAACATCAAGGTCAAAGAGCTCGACTAAGGACCCGCCCAAGCAGAGCACTTCTGAAGGTAGGGAGGACCGAGCCGGTACAGAGCCGGTCCTCCCTACCAAAACCGAGCAACAGGCTTCACGCCGTTACGCCCTGTCTAGAGCTTCGGGGCATTGAACCCAAGGAGCACAAAACAACAACCACACGACAAACGCAACCGACTCACGCGAAGCCGCAAAGACGCGAAGAAAAATCGTATAATTCGAATTCCCTAAATCACTTCCTCAAATCCTTCGCGTCTTCGCAGCTTCGCGTGAAACTTCTTCCATTGACGCATTCTTAGAAATTCCTGAATCGCGCGATAAACCCGCTCCTACAAATCAAATGAATCCGGTTGGCCATGGGCCATTCGACTCACGCGAAGCTGCGAAGCCGCGAAGGGTAAGACAATTTCAGGCACTCCCAACTCCAACTTCTTAAATCCTTCGCGTCTTCGCAGCTTCGCGTGAATCCTTTTATCGCAATCTTACCCCCAACGATTGCTTCGCAAACTCCACTACTCTCATTCGAGTCTATTCGCGTGAATTAGCGGTTCCGAAGAAATCTTGGTATTGATTCCCAGGCCGCGACCATCTACAGTCTCTTCAATCTTCCCGAAATGATGAGGGAATAACCACAACCCGACATGGCCAAATCAAGAGACGCAAAGAAAGAGAAAAAGAAGGCTCCCCAAAAGACCCTTAAGGAAAAGAAAGAGGCCAAGCGCGCCAAGAAGGGTTGAGCGCCTTCTCCATCAAAAAGGACCGATGCAAATCGGTCCTCTTTTTTTGTGCACGGTATGATATCTAATCCGAGCCCCAACCTCATTGATTCACGCGAAGCTGCGAAGACGCGAAGATTTCAAATTTGATTTTTGTCATCGCTCTCTGCCGTTCGCTAGTTCCTTCCTGCGTCAGGAAATAAGTTTTCGCTTCCGTCTACGCACTGCTACGCCGAGACAAACCGCGGAAAAAAGGTTCGAATATGGGGAATTTGTAGGAGCCTGCTTGCAGGCGATTTTATTTGTCATAAACCAGGTGAACAATCGCCTGCAAGCAGCCGTAGATCATCCAGGCCTTAACGGCTGATCCCGCGCCCGCGGGATCAGCCCTACCTTTTTCCATCCGTGAAGATCCGCGAAATCCGAGGGCGAAAAACAATTACTCCATCTGCGTTCATCTGGATAATCTGCGGGCGAAAACCTCAACCTACTTCTCAAATCCTTCGCGTCTTCGCAGCTTCGCGTGAACCCTTTTTTTCGCAATTTTGTCATCGCTCCTTGTCGCAGCCCAGGTGAACAATCGCCTGCAAGCAAGCTCCTACATTCGGCGAATTGCTACGCCCGGCACGCAGGCCTGCCCCTACCTTTTTCCATCCGTGAAGATCCGCGAAATCCGTGGGTGAAAAACAATTACTCCATCTGCGTTCATCTGGATAATCTGCGGGCAAAAAATCTTCGATCACGCCTCCCATCCTCCGCGACCTCCGTGGTTCATCCCACCTCACTCCTTGATCCGGATTCGCCGGTACTCAATCTGGCCGCGGTCGCCTTCTAGGCCCATAGGGCCGGATTCGGGGATTTCATATTCGGCTTCGAGCACTTCACCGTTGCACGCGCAATGGGCGATGTTTCCTTTGACCGTAATGACGAGCTCGTTCCAGTCCTGAGACTTGTAGTTCTTCAGTTCCTTGTAGGGACCGGCAAGCGGAAAATCTCGGCACTGCAACTGCCTGCCTCGCAGGAAAACGCCACTGTCCGCGTTGGGAGTAGCGCGGAATTCCAACTTGAGCGTAAAGTCGTTTTCGAAATCACGAGTCGTCCAAAGCTGCTGGATACGACGGCCTTCCGTCGGAGTCGTAACGACCAGTCGACCGTTGATCGCGGCGTAGCGTCCGTCACTGCTGACCGTTTGTCCGTAGAAATTTTCGGGCTCGGTGATAACAGTCCGAACGGGAGCGTTGGGATTCCGCTTGCGGTTCGGGTTCGGTGGTGGCGTGACGCGGTAGCCCCAGCCATTGAGATTCCTTCCATTGAAAAGGCTTACGAACCCTTCCTCAGGCTCGAAAATATCCCCATCAGTTTCGATAAATCCCAGCGTAGCGAAAACAGGTTTCAGCCCGGCTGCCCACTTCGCGTATCCAATCTCGTTGGGATGAAGCAAATCCGGGAACTCCTCGATTTTCGCATTCCCCTCCTCGTTCGCGAAAAGCGTCCACGTATCCAGAACGGTGATGCGTTCATCTCCTTTGGCAACCGCTGCGAGACGATTGTTTATTTCTTGGATGTCCTCCGCGCTCCGATCCTTTTCCGGCGAACTCGGAAATACGCGGCAGAGGATCACCGGCATTTCGGGATTGCTCGTTTTCAGCGCATTCAAAATAAGCCGCACGTTGCCAGCGATCACTTCGGCCGACGCATCGTCACCGAGATCGTTCGTTCCCATGAGCATGACGACGCCGGATGGGTTTAGCGCAAGGACGTCCTCCCGCAGGCGAATGAGCATTCCACGGGTGGTGTCGCCGCTGATTCCTCGGTTGGCGGTTTTGAGACCGGGAAAGGTTTCTGCGAGATCTTTCCAACCCTGAGTGATGGAATCTCCGAGAAATACGACCGCCCCTTGGTCCGCCTCTACGCTATGAAACCATGAGCTGCGCCGCTCTGTCCAAACGTTTTGGAACCACTCGTGTTGTCCGCGAATCGGGCCTTCGCCTGGCAATCCTTCGTAGGTAGACGGGAGAGCGACACTAGCCTTTTCCGTGTCGGAAAGCTCGTGGTGATCTGCGAACGAAGCGACGCTGGCCAAACCGAAACCGCACAGAGCAAAGAAGATTTTCAGGAAAGCATTCATAGAATTTGGTTGACTGAGGGAAGTGACTTTCGGATGCCGTGAAACGAATCGATCAAGCTAGATACGAGCATCACGAAAAACAACCAAACAAGGAGTCTTTTCTTAGAGGGTGCTTAATAATTGGAAATACATTCGGGGCGGCGCCCGAACGCTACCTATCTAAAGGGTAGTGAACGGGCGCCGTCCCGTTCTAACGATTCGCCGAACTGATTTTTCAAACATTCTTTGTAGACGCGACCGCTGGTCGCGTAGGCAATCAACGAATGCCCCGGGATTCTTTTTCGGTTCGGCCGTCGGTAAATATCGGCTGGCCCCAGGCATAGTGCGCTTCCATTCCCCTCACTCGGTCCTTTCGCGTAAAGGCAACACGAGCGCGAACGTAGCCTTTCGGCGCCTCTTTGAGCTGGAATGTTCCTTCGCTTCCGCGGATCGTCTTTAAGATCGCTCCCTGCGGTCCAATGAAATCGATGCGATACCCTTCGACTTCGCCTTCGACTCTTATTCCGCTCCAATCCGGCAATGCCGCCAACTGTTGCTGAGTCCTCTCTTCATCCACTTCGACCCGATAGGCGCCGGCGTCCTTATCGCAGACTTTCAGATAGACTCCGCTGCTCGCATAGAAATCGCCGCGCTGCATCGCTTGAGTGATGTCATCGGAAGCCAGTCTATCCGCCCGAACCATGACCCATCCCAAGCCAGCGTTCGACTCATTCGGCCCGATCGATTTGAAAGTATGGGCATCATCTGACCCGACCCCATAAACGGTCATCCCTTTGGTGAGCAGCTCGTCCCAAAGCCCTTCCGCCGTTAACGGATAATCGAGAGCTCTGCGCTTGAAGAGATTATTCCGCTTTGTGTTGGCATTATAAACCTCCATCATTTGGAGGCCGCTTGCCGGCAGTATGTCCTTCGAATTTAGATGAGATCCACCATGAGGATGGTTGAGTATTGGGTGTCCGCCGGCATGATGCGTTCGGTCGACATGAATCTGAATGACCGACTCCTTCGCCTCTTCCCCATCCTCCCATGAAATCAAATGGCGAATATTCATGGCAGTCGTATGAACGCCTACTTTAGCGGTTATCTCTTCGCCGGGAATCAAAATGAAATCGCTGCGTCGGTTGTCCGGCATTTCGACGTCTTTCGGATCGATAAACTTGTTGTGCTCACTTAAAATCAGAAAATTGTATCCGTGATCATGGTACCACTTCGTCACTGCCTCAGGAGTAGAATCCGCGTGCCCGCACAGCACGGTGTGCGTATGCGTGTTCCCGCGATACCATTCCGCGGACGCAGCGCAAACCTGCGTCCAAATTAGTAGAAAAAGAAAGCCCGCTTGTTTGAAAGTAATCATAAAGTTTCTGATCGGCCTAAGAGGCAGCCCGATAATTTAGTGTAGGAGCGGGTTTATCCCGCGATATAGCCGATCAACAAAAGACTGCATGAGAATTATCGCGGGATAAACCCGCTCCTACAATTAGGAAATCGCGTAAATTTCGATTTCCAGATAATCCCATTTTATTCGTGAATCGCCAAGAGCAATCGTCCATGATTCGCTCATGACTAAGCATGTTTGCATAACGGGCTGCACGAAGGGACTCGGACACGCCCTCGCGCATTGGTTCTTGAATGAAGGCTGGATAGTGAGCGGACTGGGACGCGACCACGAGTCGATCGAAGCGCTCCAATCCGACGCGTCCGAGGATCGCGGCTTTTTCCGCATCGTCGATGTCACCGATGAATCCGCCGTCGGCGCCTTCGCCGCTGACCTAGCCGCGAAATTCGGCGCGCCCGATTTGCTTGTGAATAACGCAGGCCTCATCAACGCCAACGCGCCGCTCTGGGAAGTCCCGCCGGAGGATTTCGGGAGAGTAGTCGATGTAAACCTGAAAGGCGTATACAATGTTCTGAGACATTTCGCGCCGCAAATGATCGAACGAGGGAGCGGCATCATGATCAATCTGAGCTCTGGCTGGGGACGCTCCACCTCCGCCGAAGTCGCGCCCTACTGCGCTACTAAGTGGGCCATCGAAGGCCTAAGCCAAGCCATGGCGCAAGAGCTCCCGGCAGGCGTTGCCGTGGCCGCCATGAATCCCGGCATCATCGATACCGATATGCTGCGCAGCTGCTTTGGCGAAGAAGCCGCGAGCTTCGGGAATGCCGCTCAATGGGCGGAACGCGCCGGCCCATTCCTCGCCAAGCTCGACACCTCGATCAACGGCAAGCCACTCACGGCTCCATAGCTCGAGATTCGATTTCAGTTATGGCTCATTACTAAACCACTGGCTATTGTTTAAGCGACAATTTCATCTCACTCCCTAACATTTCTACCAATCATGACTCATCACACTGATTACGAAGCCGAGCACACGCCTGAGGCAATCCGGAAACGGATTAACGCGAAATACTCTCAAGGATACCTTAAAGATTCAACCTATGGAGCTATCGATGGCGCAGTAACCACGTTCGCGGTTGTCTCCTCGGTAACCGGCGCGGGCCTTAGTAGCGGGATCGTGATCATTCTAGGAATCGCAAACCTGCTAGCGGACGGCTTCTCAATGGCTGCAGGGAATTTCATCGGAACTCGCGCCGAAAACCAGTCCGAACGCAAGTCCCGCCGCGAGGAGAAGGAGGAAATCGAATTGCATCCCGAAGGAGAAAAGGAGGAGATCCGCCAGATCTATGCGTCCAAAGGATTCGAGGGTGAAACGCTCGAAAAAGTGGTGGAAGTCATAACCGCCAATAAGGAGCGTTGGGTCGACACCATGATGCAAGAGGAACACGGCGTCGCGCAAGGCAACCCGTCCGCCATTAAGGCTGGCCTGGCTACATTCACATCGTTTCTCGTCGTTGGAGGAATTCCACTAGTCGCCTATGTAATCGATCTCATCGACCCGGCCATCCTCGGCTCTCCGTTCGGTCCGTCCTGCTTTCTCACGGGGATTGCCTTCTTCGTCGTGGGCGCCCTCAAGAGCCGTTACGTCGAACAGCACTGGGCACTAAGCGGAGCAGAAACTCTTGGAATCGGCACCCTCGCAGCGATCGTGGCCTACGGTATCGGCCTGCTCCTTCGCCCCTTCGCGGAAGGATTGTGACGGTAGCAATGGCGATACAACTTCAGGAATTCGCGAAGCAGGTTTTGTTCGGCACAACCATTGAGGAGAAACTCAGCTTTCCTCGTGATGAGATTGTCGATACAGCACCCGGAAACGCGATCAAAACGCCTCGGCGGCTGGCTCGTCCCACGCATCTAGCGCTTCGCGAGGATGGCGTGCGGGCAGATCATCCAAGCAACGCCAAACTTGTCGACGAAAAGGAACGCGGGCGACTGCTTCATTTTTTCGGCAACCACGAATTGCTGGCGACGGAGTTGATGGCTCTGGTGCTGCTCAAGTTTCCCGATGCGCCGGCCAGCTTTCGTCAAGGCGTACTGGAAACGCTTAAGGAAGAGCAAATCCATACTCAGCTTTATATTCGCCGAATGAATCAATGCGGAGTCGAATTCGGGGAGCTGCCGCTGAGCGACTATTTCTGGAAAAGCGTTTCCTCGATGGAGGATCCGCTCGACTACGTGACGCGGCTTTCGCTCACCTTCGAACAGGCCAACCTCGATTATTCACGGGAGTACAAGAAGATATTCGAAACCGTGGGCGACACTTCGACTGCAGGCATTCTGGATAAGATCTACCGCGATGAGATTGACCATGTGGGATTCGGGCTAAAGTGGTTTCGCCGCTGGAAGGCGGCAGGGAAATCCGATTGGGAAGCGTTTCGTGAACGATTGGTTTTCCCGCTATCGCCGTCGCGGGCCAAGGGGAATTTCTTCAACGCCGAAGGGCGCAGCGAGGCGGGATTCGACAAGGCGTTTATCAGCGACCTTCAAATTTTCAATCAGTCGCGGGGACGGACTCCTTCGGTTCTGTGGTTCAATCCCGACGCCGAAACGTTTGCTGCGCGAAATTCAAGCGAGGGATTCGAATTGGGTTCGTCGGCTGTGCAAAACGATTTGGCATTCCTCCCGGCGTATCTATCCCGCAAGGACGACATCCTGCTCATGACGGAAAGTCCGTCTCCGGGTTTCTTGCGGAGCATCCAAAGCTACGGTTTCCACTTGCCTGAAATAATAGAATGCGGATCGAGTTTGAGCGTTCCGGAAGTGCCTGACATTCCACGAAAGATCGGCGATCTACGACCTTGGGCATGGACCCCGGACAGTGTGTCCTTTTTCCAAAAAACCTTTGAATCCGTGACCCGTCCCCTGAACGCGGATACGCTCTGGAACGATCTAACGAGACGACTCTTCTCAAAATCATGGAGCGCGGAATGGGGAAAACGATTAGCAGTCGAATCAGCTGAAGACGATTGGATTGCGCCTGCCGAGATCTACGGAGAGCCCGCCACAACTCTAGATGAAGTCATCGCACTGCGTGAACGATTCGGAAAACTAGGCTACCACGACATCGCCTGCAAAGCGCCCTTTGGCACGGCAGCCAACGGCAGCCGCTGCATACTTGAAGGCGAGGAGATATCTCCGGCGATCGAAACCTGGATTGAAAGCCTTTGGCAGGAACAAGGTTCTGTCGTGGTCGAACCCTGGCTGGACCGAGTATTCGATTTTTCCGTTCAATTCGAGAAACGCCGCGAAGGCATGAAAACGATAGCGTTTACGCGGCTAATCAATAACGCCCGAGGCCAATTTCGCGGAATCGTCACCAATGGCTTCTGCAAAGATATCGACGAGGAAGTGGCTCGTTTTCTGATGACTCCAGTCGATGGACAGCCACGGATTTATAGTTGGTATCAGGATACAGTTGGACCGCGCCTTGCAGCGGCGCTGGACGAATCCAATTTCAGCGGGCCGCTGGGGATTGACGCATTTGTTTATCGCGATGCGCTAGGCGAATTGCGCCTCAAAACGATCGTCGAGATCAACCCTCGTTTCACGATGGGACGCGTCGCTCATGAGATTGGGGAACACGAGGTCCCCGGTACGGTCGGTCTTTTCCAAATCTATACGCTGTCTCAAGTTCGCAAAAGCGGTAAGCCAAGCTTTATCGAATTCGCCGAGGATCTGATGCAGGAAAACCCGGTAACGCTGACAGCAGAAGCGAAGCCAAGGATCGCCTCAGGCTCCTTTCCGCTAAACGACCCTCTTTCCGCGAAACAGTTTCTAGCCGTCTACCACCTTCGGGAAAACATTGGAGATTTACCGGTTTGACTCAATTATTTTGACTCACGCGAAGCGGGATCCCTATTAAATAAAACCCTCCTCCAAACACCGATTCAATTTCCCGAAGCGGGAGGTGGCTCGCCGGTCCACACTGTGTTCCAATCGAGGAATACTGAATCCGCCGCAATCGTTACCTTATACACTCGGCTGTAGCTAACTCTCACTGGGGCTTCCACCTCTCTAATCGATCCGTCCGGGAAGCGGACTCTTTCATAGCCACTCGAGCGATGCTCAACGACATCTTCATTGACTCTGACTTCTCGGATGACAATCGCGTTGGACCCCATTCTCGCGGCTCTCTTTTTCAAATCGGCTACAATCTGATACGTCTTTTCTTCAATCGCAGATGGTTTACTGCTACTAGAAGTGCCGCTTGATTCCATCTTCGCGACTTGCTCAAACTTTACCTGTATCTCCATGTCCGGAACCCAACTCAACAATCCATGCGGATTTTGATAAATCTCCACATCCCATTCGGTAAGCGGCTCCCGCATCGTCCCGGTAACCTCAGTCGTTCCCGAGTTCGTCGTCTCGCATCCCAAGAAAAACAATGGAAATATGGATACGCAACCCCATACAATCCATCGATTGCTACACCATTTTCGCTTTAGCTTCATCTTCATACGAATACCTCCAGAATCTGGAAAGTACGCTAGCAACAACTTGAGGTCAAATCACAAAAAAGGCCTACATTGGGCCATTTCCAAGGTCGCCAAGAATCAATTGCCCCGTCTTGCCTTCCTACTCTGAAACCGACGGCCATCAGCCGCTCTTCCAATTCAGCGTCCGCTTGGAGAGGAAATGCCTCGCCTCCCCCGAAAGAGGATCGTCAAAGCGAAGCTCCTTGGCGAGAAGCTGCAAGGGCTTCTCGAAGTCATCCGGGGACTCGTCTTGCAACTCGGGATAATACTTGTCGTTCTCAATGGGAAAGCCAATCGAAGCCATATGGTGACGCAATTGGTGCCTTTTCCCCGTCAGTGGGCGCAATCGAAAGTAGGCTCTTCCCTCTTCCGCTTCCAAGAGTTCTATACGCGATTGAGCGTTACTTTCTCCGGGCACCGCTCGAATACGAAAAGAAGGCTCTCCAGGTTCCAGACGGTTTTCAACCTCCCACTCGCGGATTGATGCTTCGGGGACTTTACCAGAGATCGCATGATAGACTTTCGCGACAAGGCGATTCTCGAAAAGCAGCTGATAAGCGGAACGTATTTTCGGATTGAGCGAAAACATTACTAAGCCCGCCGTTTCGCGATCGATCCGATGAATGGGAGCGATCGCGTCGTTGCCCGTTCTTTCTCGAAGGCGATGCGCCAAGCTCTCCTCGACAAAACGGCCGCCCTGAGTGGTCGGGAGAAAATGCGGTTTGTCTGCTACCAGAAAGTTCTCGTCTTGATAGAGAACCTCCTCTCGAAACGGGATCGGCGGCTCTTCCGCAACTTCCCGAAAATAGAAAAGCCTTTTGAGCGGAACGTACGATGAATCGAAAGAAATGGGACAACGATTCTCGTCGAGCACCTTCCCCGTCTGAATCCGCTCCTGCCAAATTTCCCTACCTATCCTCGGAAATCTACTTTCGAGAAACTCTAGGATCGACGGATACGGCTGGGGTGACCGAGGCATTGTCACGGTTGCAGGGAATTTCGCTATAGCCATTGGAGTTTGCCGAAATCGGATTTTCGTTTGATCGCTTTAAAGGAGATACGCGCTAAAGCAATTAGGAAAAGCAGAGGGAACGAAGCTCCCAGCTTAGAGACTGTCCATTACATGTGATTGTTATCAACATTCTGGATTCTAAGGTAGGGCTGATCCCGCTGAGCGGGATCAGCCGTGTTTGCTCTAATCCTGAACCGGCTGCTTAGGGATAAGCAGCCCTACCATCGGCGATTCTCGACTTATTTGACACTCTCTTGAGATTGCAAAAATTCGACTAGAAGGATTTAATTCGGATTCACAATCAACCCTCAACACTGAAACTATTATGACAAAAGTGATCGCCACCGCAGAAGTTGAAGATGTAGCAAAATGGGAAAGCGGCTTCAAAACCCACTCCGAGCTTTTCGTAAGCCAGACCGTCAACAGCCCCATCAGTTATTCGTGCGACGCAGAGAGCAGTCAGGTTGTTATCTGCTTCGAAGTGAACGACCTCGACGCCTATCTCAAAGAAATGGAATCGCCAGCCACCGCAGAGGCCATGGCCTCCGATGGAGTCAAACGCGAAACGGTAAATTTGATCGTACTGGACAAAGAATTCGCTTTCTGAATTTGCGCTCGCGGTTAGCCTCCATTCTCAAGATGCTGAATCTCCCAAAAATAACAATCGAGCTATGACGAATACTGAAAAACCTGCCATTGGATTTATCGGCCTGGGCCTTATGGGCTCGGCCATGGTCCAGCGCCTGCAATCCTTGAGTTATCCCATGACGGTGATCGCCCATCGCAAACGCGAAGCGATTGACGCCGCAGTCGGTCGAGGCGCCGCCGAAGCGAAAACGCCAGGGGAACTTGCCCAAGCCAGCGACATCGTCATGCTTTGCGTGGATACATCCGCTTCCGTCGAAGCCAACATGAACGGTCCCGACGGCATTATCGAAAACGTTCGACCCGGCACACTCGTCATCGATTTCGGCACGTCCTTGCCCCAATCCACGCTGCAACTCGAAGCCGCGCTGAAGGAAAAAGGCGCCGGCATGATGGACGCCCCACTAGGCCGAACTCCCGCTCACGCGATTGACGGTCTCCTCAACATCATGTCTGCCGGCAGCGAAGAGGACTTCGCCAGGGCCAAGCCTGTCTTCGACGATCTCGGAGAAAACGTCTTTCACGTAGGCGCGATCTCGGCAGGCCATACTCTGAAACTGATCAACAACTTCTTCGCTATGACAACCGTCTGCGCAATGTCGGAAGCCTTCGCCATGGCCGATCTAGCCGGACTTAAACGCGAAACACTTTACTCAGTTATGGCCTCGGGGCCGCTCCATTCAGGCATGATGGATTTTATTAAAGCGAACGCAGTTGACGGAATCAAAGACAAGCTCGCGTTCTCTATCACCAATGGACGCAAAGATGTCGGCTATTACAGCAACATGGCGGATGATCTAGGAGCCCCAAGCTTCATGTCGCCCGGAACAAAACAGGCCATGAGCCTCGCCCGTTCCGCTGGCTGGGGCGATAACCTGGTAGCCGAGATGGTCGATTTCATGGCCGATACATTCGCGAAGAAGTAGAGAGTGCGGGAGATGGGGAGACGCAATCTTGTAGGAGCGGCTTTACGCCGCGATAATACTAGCAATATCGCGGC
>JAJFLS010000411.1 GCA_021772595.1 Opitutales bacterium | reverse complement strand
CTAATCTCAAACGTGATGGCATTTTTCCAAAGAATTTTCTTACAATAAAAAGTCGAGCCAAAACAGCGGAAGCCCACCTTCAGCAACGGGTCTAGCAATAGCTCCTGCGGCAAGACCCTGGAAAGGCCCAACACCGCTCCGACCGTTTAAATTACAACGTTGTAATTTAACCGGTCGGAGCGTGAGAGAGCCGGGCTCCGCCTTTGGGATCCCGAATTTGTTGGAGCCCAAAAATGAAGCGTCAGAGAAACGCCCCGAGGAGCCGCGAACTACTTGCGAGTTACCCCGATGGGGCGAAAGGGAAGAGCCCGATGGACAATTCTCGATTTCGCGCTATTGTAAATATTCCGTAAACGAAGCAAATGGATGATCTTCTAATAGTCCGAATGTCGGATCGCTCCAAGGAGCGTTTCTCCCGAAGGGGCCGCGATCAAGGCGGGTCTATCGGCATAAGCTTCGGTCTAGTCGCGGGAGTCGGAATCGGAGTGAGCTATGCGATGACCTCCGGAATCGATCCTAGGGTGGGAATGGCGATCGGCATTGGGATCGGGCTAGTTTCCGGGGCGGCGATCGGACGATTCATGAAGCCGAAGCGACGCTACGAGCGAATTCAAACCGCCTACTCCTTCGAAGGCATGCCCTTCGAACCGGAAAAGGAAGAAGAAGAGCCCGACGAAGAAGCTCCCAAGGAGCCAGAGAGCGATTAGTCGCAACCTGTTCGGTCTCTTCAAAACACTCCCACGCCGCATTCGCGACGTAGCTACACCGGGAACCCGGTGTGGAAATGGCAAGCTCTCCGCGGAATACGCGATAAGTTGATGCGTATACCCAGCCACACCTGCAGCGGGGAACATTCCAGGATAACGCTCTATAGATTCTCGAAAATCAAACGGTAGAAATCCGGGTGCGACAGCCAGGTCTGGGCGCTGATGAGCTTCCCTTGGATGACCGCTTCCTGGCCGATCCATTTGCCGCCCGCGGCTTCCGCTTCTGGTCGGCAATGCTCGTAGCAGGTGAGGTCTACTTTGTCGAGTAGACCGGCGGTGGCCAATATCTGGATACCGTGGCAAATGCTGTAGATCCATTTCCCTTTGGCGTGAAACTCCTTCACTATCTCGAGCACCTTCGGATCGTTTCGGAGATACTCCGGCGCTCGTCCGCCAATCAGCATTATTGCAACGTAGTCATCCACAACGACATCTTCGAAAGTCAGCGTAGAATCCACGCCATATCCCGGGCGCTCGACATAGGTGTCCCAACCGGGCGCGAAATCGTGGAGGACCAGGTGCAGCGCTCGCTTGCTCGGCGCCACGATCTCCGGGACCATGTTAGCTTCTTGGAAACGGTGATAGGCGTAGAGGACTTCGTAGCTTTCGCCGCCGTCTCCTGTAACAATCAATACTTTCTTGCTCATAAATACACTCCTGTGGGAATTGAGAGATTCTCGCAACCTTCAACGAATCGGCAAGAAAACATTTGCCACTAATTCGAGCGCTCTTCTAGCTCTCCCTTCGCTTCGTGACTCCACGAGAGCCAACTCCATGCTTGATCGCCGCAAATTAGTTTCCCAAATCCTGCGTTTCATAATCGTCAGCGGAATCGCCTTTATGATCGACGCCGCGGTGTACTTAGCTCTCACCACGCAACTGGAAATCGACGGCTCCTGGGCGAAGCGAATCAGCTTCGCGTGCGTCTCGGTCTGGGGATTTTTCGCGCACAAGCATTTCACATTCCGCCACCGCGCATTCAAAGCGAGCGAACCGATCCGATTCGCCTGCGTCTACTTGACCGGCTGGATTCTCAACAGCTTCGTCTACGACACGACCATCGCCCTGGACCAAACATCGAAACCCGCCTTTCTCGCGGCGACCTTCGCCTGGGCTTGCTGGAATTTCGTCGGGCAAAAGTGGTTCGTCTTCCGCGACCCAGCGGAATCGGAAGCGGGCCAATAAGTCCATCTTGTCGGGGCGGCGCTCCCCGTCTGAGCGATTCACCTGCTGAAGCCGCAATTATCCCTAGCGTGGATCACTGTTCGTGAGCAGCTTTTCGGTCCGCTATAAGCGCCATCGCCCCTCAATTACCTAGTCGATCCTTTCCGGCGGTCAGATTGGTTCAGTTCGGGCCGATTTGGACGATTCTCATCGGGAAGAACAAACCCATTAAAGAGGCATCCCGAAGTGAACAATATCCAGACACATATAAAACGCTATTTCGCGATCTGCATTTCGCTTCAAATAGCAGCGGCGGCATTCATGACGATCCCTCAACTCGAGGCGTATCGCAGCAGCGCGGCCGCCCAATTGAGAATTTCACCGGACCTTCTTTGGCTGCCCATTTCCGGCATTCTTTTGCTCTCGCTTCTGCTGGCCCTCAAACGGCTCGTTAGCGTCATCGCCAATCCCATCAACGAGCTCGCCCGCCAAGCCCGCGAAGGCGATTCCAGCGGCTACGCTTTCCAGCGGAAAAGCAAACTCAAGGAGGAAGACGATCTGAAGCACTTCCTCGAAAGCCAAAATTTGCGCGTCTCGGAAATCGAACAGAATTTGACCGAAACCGAAGCCGAGCTTGGGAAAACCAAAAACGAGCTGGAAACCTCGAAATCCATCGGCGAACGACACGCCCAGGAAATTAGCGACCTCACGCAATCGCAAAAAGAACTCCGCGTCGAAAACCTGTCGCTCGCCGCATCGAATGAAGTCCTGGAAACCTCCCTCGAAACCGAACGCAAAACTAAAGTCGGCCGAGAAGTGAAAATGAGAGCGGAAGAAATCTACGCTCAAATGGAACGCGCTGTCTCCAACGCCTCCGCGCGCTCGATCTGGATCCCGAATTTCATCAGCAAGCTGAAAAGCCCCACATCCGTCATCAACAATCTCTCGAAACGACTCGAGAGCGCCTGGAACGAAACTTCTCTCGCTAGACTGGGCGAAGAGCTCGCCGAGATTCATCGCCAAAGCGAAATCCAGCTTTCGCTTCTGGAAGACATCACACCCGACGACGTGCTTCCGACCATCGAGCCGATCGATACCGAAGAGGAAGAGGACGACAAGCCCGCCGCGCCGATTGAGGAAACTCAAACCCGGGACACCGAAATAGTGCTCGCCGCAGAACACGTATCCGAAACGCAGAACCAGGATGAACCGGCCGAGGACGAAGAGCCCGAATCTCAACCCGAAGCGATCGAGCCGCAGATCCAGCCCGAACCCGCTGAAACCGCGCCTGCCTTGAAACTCCATTTACCTGATCCAGTCGTCGAGCAAAGTGAGACGGAAAAATCTCCCGATCCAGTGGAAGAAGAGGAAGAGCCCGCCGCAATCGAAGCGGAAGCGGAGATCGTCGAAAGCGAACCAACCCCGCAGCCCGAGTCGCCAATGCCCGACGCGACGAAACTGTCCGCTCTCCAGACGCTCGTTTTCGAGCTCGTCAACGACTACTCTAAGGAAGTCGAAAACGTCAGCGTCGACGCCGATTTCAAAGACGACATCGATGTGGAGATTGATGAGGAACTGCTCGAAAGCGTGCTCAGCAATCTCCTGGAGATCGCGATCTACCAATGGAAGGAAGGCTCCGTGAAACTCAGCGTTTCGCAGAAAGACAAGCAGATCACGTTCGCGGTGGATTCCAAAGGAAAGCCGCTAGCCTACGGCGAGCTCAACGAAAGCCAGACCAACCGGATCGAATCCGCTCTGGACCGAAACATCGACGTCGACATGCCTTCCGAAAGCGAACTCCGGATGCGCTACAAATACGTCCACCAGAACTAAACCGGGAATCGATTGTAGGAGCCTGCTTGCACGCGATTAATCGATTTTCGCAGCCAGAAATCCAATCGCCTGCAAGCAGCTAACGTTCTCTCACGGCCGCACAAACGCGTCGCTCTGAACGATCTCATGAACGAGCGTTCGGAATCCGCTCTCGCCGCTTTCCATCTTCGCGGCGATTTCGAGCGCGGCTTGATCGTCCTGGAAGTCCGGCTTCCGGCCCGTTCCGTAGACGAGCAACTTCTCCGCCAAATTCCGAGCGAACAAATGCTTCCGACCAAGAAGGTAGCTCCGCAGATCATCCGCTCCTTCGATTCTCTCTCCCTCAGCTGTTTCCGAATGCGTAAGCACTTCGAGACCGTCCTTGGTCGTCCCTCCTGAACCAGGCACTTTGTAATAACTTCTTCGATACCCAACCGGATCGAACCCTTCCAAAGCGAGCCCGATCGGATCGATCTTCTGATGGCACTCAAAGCAAGTCGGCGTGTCACGATGCCGCTCTATCTGCTCGCGCATCGTCGTAGAGCCCCGCGTATCCGGTTCTATCGGATCAACATTCGGCGGCGGATCCGGCGGCGGCGTACCCATAAGATTATCGAGAACATACACGCCCCTTGCCACTGGCGAAGTATTGGTGCCGTTCGACGTTATCATGAGAAAGCTCGCATGCCCGAGAACGCCACCTCGCTCGTATTTGGGATCCAACGACACTTTTCGAAATTCGCGACCACTCACGCCATCGATCCCGTAGTGACTCGCCAGACGCTCGTTGAGAAAAGTGAAATCGCTATCAAGCACATTGAAAATCGATAAATCCTCATCGAGCAAATGGGCGATGAAACGCTCCGTCTCCGACCGCATTGAAGCACCCAGCGCCCCGTCGTAGGTCGGGAAGAACCGGCGATCCGGCTTCATGCTCCCTACCTCCCTCATCTTCAACCACTGTCCCACGAAATTGGAAATAAACGATTCCGCACGCGGATCCTCAAGCAACCGCTCCACTTGGGCCTCGAGCTCCTCCCGATCAGACAGTCCTCCCGAGGCAGCAGCCGCCAAAAGAGCATCGTCAGGCGTCGAACTCCAAAGGAAATACGATAGCCGCGATGCCAAACCATATTGATCGAGCCTATCCATGTCCCCCTTTTTTGGAGGCAAATTCAGGTAGACGAATTTCGGGGAACACAAGCATACTTGGATCGCCGCGCGGATACCTTCTTCGAAGGTCGCCTCCTCTCTGGTTTGGTCGCGATAGGTTTGAAACAAGGGTCGCAGATCCGAGCTCTTGACTGGCCGTCGATAAGCGCGTCGAGCGAAGGCCTCAAGAATCGCCTTCGCCCCTTTGAACGACCGATCGCCCTTCGCAGGCTCAAACAATCTCTGATGCCCCGCGAGCGGCCAGTGCTCAATCAGCGGCCCAACGGTTTCAATCTCGCTAACGAAAATGCCGGGGCCGTCGTAGTCTTTTATCGCTCCGTTGTTCGGAAACTGCGGCCCGTCCGGATAGGAAACATGCACCGCCTCGCCCGGCCGAAGACGAGCGGTTACTTCCAGAGTTGATTCTTCGTCGATGTGAAACACGTCGACCGTCTTGAGAGATGCGGGGCCATTGGTCGCCGGACCGATTCTCACGTTGACTCGGACCTTGTTCCCCTTCCCTCGAAACGGAGCCACTTTCATACGAACCCGATAGTTCCCTTCGTAATCCGCTGCCTCTTTGGAAAAAATGCGCGATCGGAATTCCCGACCTGAAACCAGCTCGATCCCTCCATCGCGCTTAATGCCTAAACTTGGATCGCATTCAAGTCCATCGCCGGCCGCCACGATCGTCCGTCTTTCGGGCCGCTCCCCTTCGACAATCGCTCGACTCGTAATTGTCTCCGCTGCCTCAAGATATTTCTCCAGCAGAGTCGCCGAGACTCTCAGCGCCTGCCCGACATTGTCGAAGCCTTCAATCGTTTCGTCGGCAGGGAAACTGTCGTTCGGCTCGAACTCGATCCCGAGCAAATCGCGAATGGTATTTCGGTATTCGGAACGGTTCAGGCGTCGCAAACTCGACGGCGTCTCTACTTCGGATTCCGAGTGGTAGGTCTCCAATTCCTGCGTTATCCAACGGACCGTTGTCAGCAAATCCGCCTCGTCCGGCTGCGGCTCCTTTTCGGGCGGCATCTCTTCGAGATTGAGCATGTCGAGCACCATCTCCCAATCGAAAGCATTGCCGGTATCCGCGATTTCGGTACGCTCGATCAGCGGCTCGATGACGAAATCGCCTTTCATCTTATCCGAATTGTGGCACTCCACGCAGTGGTTCTCGAAGAAGTCGGCAACAAACTCAGGCGACCCTTCGACTAGGGCTTCGCTAGCGAAACCGAAGGCCAAGCCGAACACGAGTACTCGGAAGAAAGCAGGACGACCGTTCATCGTTTAGACCAATTCGTTCAGCGTTCCTGCGCTTGTCGCGAACTGATCGATCGGCACGCCGCACTTTTGCAGAATCGAGACGTAAAGATCACAGAGCGGCGGGGGTTTTTCACCCACATCTATATGCTGACCGTGAGTCTTAAATCCGCCACCGGCTACGAGCACAGGCAGTTTCCGATTCGAATGCGAAGATGCGTTGCCGAGACCCGAACCGAATAGAACCGTAGTTGAATCTAGGAGACGTTCGCCATTTTCGCTAGTGTTTCCAATCCGTTCGACAAACCCGGCGAGCTGAGTCGTGTGCCGACTTTCGATTTCAAGCAGCTGGCGGATCTTGCCTTCCTCTTTTCCGTGATGCGAAACGCCGTGATAGCCTTCATTCACGCCATCGATATTATTGAAAACCACTCCCGTCGAAGGAACTTGCAGCGTAATGCTGCGGGTCGAATCTGTCTCGAATGCCAACGCCACCAGATCGTACATGATCTGAGCGTTCTCGAACATATCCACATCCTCATTCGAATTGAACCGCGGCGCCTCTCGATCGACTTTCGGCTTCGGAATATTCGCCCACTCCTCCGCCTTTTCGATACGTCTTTCAACCGTTCGAACAGACGTCAAATACTCGTCCATCTTTTCGCGATCCGCCTCACCCAATCGGCGATCCAAAGATTTCGCCTGGTCCAGAACGCGATCCAGCAAACTCACTCGCCGCGCATACGCTCGCTGACGCTCTGTCGCATTTCCGGCCTCCTCGTCCGCAAATAGCTTTTGGAAAGCGCGACGCGGATGGCTTATTGACGCTTGTGCAACCCCTTCGGCTGACCACGAAATATCCCAGCTTGACGAGCCGTGGTTTCCGCTCGTAGCGAGCTGCAGCGAATCGAAACGCGTTTCCGAACCCACGTGCCGTGCATAGGCCTGGTCCAGCGAAATAGTATTCTTGTAGTCGTAGCCCGGAAATCCGAACACGTTGACGCCCGTCAGAAACCCCACGATCCCGCGATGGCCGCCCATCACCGTAGGATGCTCCAAATTACTGAAAACCGTGAAATCGTCCCGCACCTTCGCCATCGGCGCCAATAGCTTGGGCAACTCGTAGCCCACACCCGTTTGACTCGGGAAAAACTCCGGCCCGTACATCCCCAGTGCCACGTGGACCGCGAGAAACCGCTTGGGGTTTCCGCTCGCAGAGGCGGCGGCCAACGCGCGAGCCCCCTGGGGCAGCATGCATTCGAGGGAAGGCAACGCCAGAGCAGCGCCTACCCCACGCAGGAACGTCCGGCGATTTAGCTTTGTTGAAACGGGCATAGCAATTGATTGGGAACTTATAACAGTACAGCAGACCGGCACTCCGGTCAACTACGAGTATTTCCGTAAACGCCCTCTTTTTGGACTCGATCGACAACTGGCTGAAAACGATAAACTTAGCGAATCCGACAAACCCTAAGCCGCCTTTATCGGAGTGTAGGGATCTCGATCCTCTTTCTTCTCGTCTCCGGGGACGGCCCGCTTGCGCAGCGGCGTCTTATACTCGATGCCGTACTTCTTGAGCAGGGACCGAGCCTCGCCGGAACCGGAATCCACCAAATCCTTCAGCCAAGCGATGATAGTCTCTTGGTCCAGATCGGGAATCGGCCGCTCCAGATTGAGCTTCGCCAGCTCCACATGCGACTGCTCGTGCCCTTGATTCGCAGCCGCGATCAGCCACCTTATCCCTTCCTCAAGATCGAGCTTTGGGTCGTCGCCCGCGATCTGGCGAACTCCCATTTCGTATTGAGAAATCGCATAGCCGGACTCCGCCGAAACCTCGAGCCATTTGAGAGCCTTCGAGGCGCTCGTGCGCACGCCAACTCCATCCGCATAGCAGCGGTTCAGATAATACGCGGCTTGAGCGGCGTAGGCTCGCAGCACTTTGAGGTCCGCTTGCTTGTTTTCCTCGTAGAGCGACTTGTACAGATTGAAGGCCTTCTTGGGACTCGCTTTTGAAAATGCGTGATTCGCATGCAGATCCGCTAGACGAAAACGCGCCCCGTAAAACCCGATCGGAGCCAGATCGCTGTAGATCTTGTAAGCCTCTTCCGGATCGTATCCCGACCAATGCGTATCTGTCATGAGGTCCGAATAAACGATCATCGCGGCGTAGTCCTTCGGAAAAATTTTCTGCGCCAACGCGATATTCTCGTACTCGCCATCGACCATCAGTCTAGATGTATCCATCGGACCGGGATGATTCAGGTATTCGGAAATCCAAAACGCGGCCTTCCCGCGGTTTTTGGGAATCCCCTTGCCGTAATGGTAATTGAAAGCGGTCAGCTTCATCGCATTTCGGTTTCCCAGCTCCGCCGCCTTTTCCATCCAATAGCCCGCTTCCACCGCGTCGTAGTCGACCAGCAAGCCTTCATTGTAAATGTGGGCCATCTGCGCGCAAGCGAGGAGGTTCCCCTGCTCGGCGGAAATCCCGATCCACTCGATGCCTTTGCCGACATCGCGTTTCACGCCCTTTCCGTCCAAAAAGCAGTTGCCGATATTAAACGCCGCCGTCGGGTCTCCTTCGTCCGCAGCTTCCAAATACAACTCGCTCGCCTTCCATTCATTCCGGATCACATGGACACCATTGTTATAGAACAACGCCAAACTGTTTTTCGCCGCATCCAATCCCAAATCAGCGCTCATGGAAAAGTATCGAAACGCCTCCTCGAAATTTACTTCCACGACAATCCCCTGGGCGTAACACGTTCCGATATGATGCAGTGCCATGGGATGATTCTGAGCCGCCGCGCTTTTCAGCCACCAGTACCCCGTGTGAAGATCCTGATCGACCACTTCGCCGGTCATGTAAAGAATACCCATCGTGTACTGAGCACGCGAGTATCCAGAATCTGCCGACTCTTTGAAAAGCTCAACGAGTTTCTCTCGATCGGTCTCCTGCTCGACCAGCCAGCCTGCCATTTTTCGGCGGGCCAGACTGTACAGCGCCCGCGCGTCATCCTGCTTCGCTCTTTCCAGGCAAAGCTCCTTCGCCTCTTCCGAATTCAGAATGCCCACTTCTTCGGTTCCTTCGAGGTGAACCTGCGCCGCGTAAAGTCCTTGATTCGCCGCAAATTCGAGCAGCTCGTCTACATTGAATAGATCGTTCGCTTCGGTGCGCCCTTCCTTAATCATCACGGCCAAATCGTATTGGGCAATAACCCAATCCTGCTCGGCCGCGTCGACCATGAGAGAGGCGGCCTTCTCGAAGTCTTGCTTCACGCCAACGCCGCGATAGTAGAGCACTCCCAATTCTGATTGGGCTTCCGCGTAGCCGCCATTGGACGCGACCTCCAGCAAGCCCGCGGCAAACTCCGCGTCGAAATCCTCTCCCTCCGAATTGAGTACCTCTTTCGCGAATTGCGTCTGCATCCCCAAGATCGTCTGGGAGATCGCGTTGCGCATCTCCTCGCCGTACTCCTTCAAATTTTGGGCTTCCGCGAGATCGCCGCTTGCGCGGCTTGCCGAATCCAGCGAACGCCTCAACGCGTCGGACGACTGCAAGTCCAGCAGCTCGAAATACTCCTTCGCCTTTTCGATGCTCTTCTCGACTTCCGTACCCTCGGCGTAGGTGATCGCCAAATACATCGTCGCGTCCTGATCTCCGGCATAGGCCGCTTTCTCGAACAAGTCGATGGCCTTCACTATATCGGCTTCCACTTCAAATCCGTTCGAATAAATGACCCCCAGCAAATAGTTGGCGCGCGACTTAACTTCGCGAAGCATCCCGTACTCTTCTATCGTAACCTCGTATTTCGTTTCCGGATCAAGCAAGACCTCCAGCAATTCACGGGCTTTCGCATAGTCCTTTTCGACGCCAAATCCCTCGATATAGGTTTCCGCCAGACTGAGCATCGACTCAGGATAATGTTGCTCCGCGGCTTCGGCGAACCAGCGCGTCGCCTGCTTGTGGTTTTGGATCACGCCGATCCCGTGACGATAGAGTGAGCCCAGCGTGTTCTGCGATCTCGCATGGCCCGCCACCGCCAGCTTCTTGAGAAGCTTCGGCGCTTTTTTGAGGCTTTCCGCATCCCCTCGCCCCAGCAAGACCATCGCCTCCATGTAGTTTTCCTCAAGGCTGAAATCAGCCTCTCCATACTCGTCCGCGTCCTGCGCCCAGAGCGACAGGGACAACGCGACACAGAGCGCTAGCGAACCGGCGACGAGCCGAATCGAAATGCTCCAATAGTCAATCTGGCGGGTTAATAAGGATGGCATACAATCGAGGCAGTGACCTTTCTAATAAAGCAGCGCGAATACCGCGATCTGCCAAGAAAAGAACGTCCGAAGGAGGCCCAAGGTTGCTTTAATCGCCAACCACAGGCACCGCTTCCGAATCCTTAACGACACCGGAAGGCAATTCCATGATCCGTATGTTGCGAAAATGAATGGGCGCCCCCTCCGACTCCAGGCAGAGGTAGCCTTTTTTGACCGACGATTCACGTACGCCATTCACGAACTTTCCGTTGATCGCGAGCTTCACGACTCCATCCACACAAACCACGAGATAGTGGTTCCACTCGCCTTTCCCCTTGCAGCGGTACTCGACCGACACGCTTCGCTTGCCCCGCGGATTGTCCGGCACGGTCGTCGTCTCGCCCGCTCCAAACAGCTCTCCGCTCACGTAGGCCTGCACACGATTGTGTATTTTGGGATACTCAAGCTCGAGCATCTGCACCTCGACGCCGCTCGGCAGGCGGTTGGCGCTCGTCACCTCGCCCTCGCTCCAAACAAACACGCCCGAGTTGCCACCCGCTTCCAAATGCATCCACTCGATCTCGAGAACGAAATTCTCGTACTGCCGATCCGACCGCATCACCCCAATCGGTGTGCCTTTGCAGACGAGCAGCCCGTCTTTTACTGACCACGTATCGGGGCCCGTGTTAACGTTCACCCAACCATCAAGCGTCTCGCCATCGAACAAAGGGCGAAACCCAAGCGGCTCTGCGGCCGTCGCTGCGCCGCAGAACGCTGCGGCAATCAATATTGTGGTAGTCCATTTCATAGCTAGTTTTGGCTTAAGGTTCTCTCGCTTTCCAACCCACCGGTTGCGTCCACGCCTTCTTTTCGAAATCGCTGAAGGCGTCGTACTTGAAATAGGGAGGCGCGTTACTGTGGATCACCGCTCTTACGTACAGCTCGTCGCCAGTCATTCGATACAAGGCGTTCGGACCCGACGATTCCTGGAATGTTGTGCCGATCCGTTCGTCCAGATAATCCGGCGAAACTGGATGCGCCAAGCCTTTGTCGTCCACAATCGACGCGACGTGCTCGTGGGCCAGCGACACGTCTTTATGCGACCCAATAAACTGGATACGATAGTTCACTCCCTTTTCCGCGTCTACTTCGATGGTTAATGTTCGATTCTCCGCGTCGAACTCCAGCGTCTTGAGAATTACTCCAGTCGACGAATAAAACGCCCCGCGTTGCATCGCTCCGGTGATCGTATTCGATGTCAGTTCGGCACTGCGCACCATGACCCAGGATGTGCCCGGGCTGTTGATTACTCGATCGCCTATATGATAGTCGTGCGTATCGTCGGTCGCCGTCCCGTAGATTGGCGGCAATCCATCGCGCTTCAGCCTCAGGGTATTGGCGATGTCCCAAATACGCTCGACCGACGGACGGCTCCCATCGCCGAGATTGAAGCAATTCCTGCTGGAATTCATGATCTCCACGCCATGAAGGCCCTCTACCCCAGCCAATTGTTCGCTGGTAATTGCGAATTTGAAATTGGGATGGTTCACCTGCCAGAAAACCGGATTCCCCGTCTCCTCCTGGTGCCCGTGAACCAGCCGCTCGTGGACCGCCAGCTCTTGCTCGACGGAGCGGTCGCTGTTCTTTTCGGTCTCCAGGAGAGCGCTGATGTTCATCGGATTCGTGTGCACCGAATACCGGCTCGGATTCGTCGTCATCTCCAGCCCTTCGATCATGATGAATTTGCCGGGCTCTTCCAATAAATCGCGCACTTCCGACAACGGCATTAAGCGAATTTGCTTCTTTCCGTTGGAGACCCGCGTCTGGACGTGTTTCTTCCCCCACCGCTTCGCAGCCTTCTTCATGACAGGCCCCGCTTCGTCCGCTCGCAGCTCCTTCCATCGCTCGCCACGAGAAAGTATATTGTGATCCGAAAGAACAAGAAAATCGTAGCCGTTCGACTTATACCAATCTGCCACCGACTCGGGTAAATCGTCGCCGTCGGACCACAGGGTATGCGTATGGGTGTTGCCCTTGTACCAGTTGCTCTCGTCCTCCGCGGACAGAAAAATAGGCGTAAACAAAGCGATAGCGATCAGGATTATTCTCATACATTTTCTCTCATCTCTTTAGAACCGAACGTCAAAGGACCTACGATGTAACCGTTACTCCAAGCCTCAAGGTACTGCACGGCTCGTTCCCTCCAGCTGATTCAGGGCCCGATTGAGTACTCGCACCGTGTACTTGCCATTCGCATACAAGTCCTCTCTCGGCTTGAGCTGGGCATGCATCTCGGCGATCACCGGTCGGGCCATATCGTCAATCTGGTCAAGCACGATCGCCGCGTGCAGACGCTCCCACTGCTCGCCTCGATCCAGGTCCCGGGCGAGAACAGGCAAGGCCTCCTCCGGCAAACCCAGCCGACACAAAGCCCGGGCCGCCGCGATTCTCACGACCGCCGAATCATCCTTCAAAGCTGCTCGCATCGTCTTTTCCGCAGAGCGGGCGGGTTTGCCAATATTACCAACGCCCACTGCACCCCAATAGCGTATCGCGGCATCGCGATCGTTCATCGCTTCTAAAAGCTGAGGCAAGGCCTTCGGCCCCTCGGATGCCGATACCGCAATATCCGCCAAGCGATTAGTGAAAGTCGGATCGCCGCTTTGACGGAGAATCCCGTATCGATGACCGATCTCCTTTTCTCGCTCCAAAATTATCGGCTCGGCGATCAATCCCGTGTCGCCCGTCCGCTTGACCCAATCCAAATGCGCTTCACGCAACCGTTTCAGCGTATCCGCATGCTGGGGATCTGCCGCGATATTCCGGATTTCGTGTTGATCGGTCCAAGTATCGTAAAGCTCTTCCACTGGCTTGGTGGGGGAAAAGTAGTACTCGGCGGCTGGGGGAAGATTTCCCGCCTCGTGCAAGCGGCGCAGATCCGCCATCGTCTTGCCCTTCTCCGGCGTATTCATATATTGGTAATACGTCTTGAGTGGCTCGTAGTTGCGGATGTATTTATAGCGCTTGTCGCGAGCCATTCGAATGATGTCGTAACGCTCGTCCATCCGGTCGCGAGCTCCAAAAACGAAATCACGCGGAGCCGCGAGATTGGTACCCAGAAACGGCTTTCCTTGAACGTGGCTCGGGATTTCGAGCTCCAGAAGGTTGAGAACTGTGGGACCGAAATCGATCGAGCTCACCAGTCGGTCCGTAACCGTCCCCGGAACCCCTTGCCCCGTTTCTCGCAGCGCCTCGGGAATGCGAACGATGAGAGGCACACGCGTTCCCGAATCGTACAGCCAGCGCTTGGCCCGCGGCAGGCCAACTCCGTGATCGGACCAGTAGAAAATGACCGTGTTCTCGTATAGCCCGTCTTCCTTGAGTTGGGCGATTAGATCTCCCGCCCAAGCATCCATCGCCGTTATCAACTCATAGTTGCGCTTCCAATCTTCGCGCGCTGCAGGCGTATCCGGATAGTAAGGAGGAAAGGTCGTCAGGGCGTTCGCATCCTGCCGCTGATCGGATGTCAGGTTTTTAGTGACCTCCTTGTATTTCGACTCACTCGCAATGCCGCTTTCGTGGCAACCAGAGAAATTGAAAACCGAGAAAAATGGCTGCTTGTCATCCGGTCGATTGCGCCAGTGCGCCTTTCCGTTCGAGTCGTCCCAAACATCCTTCGGCGTTACGAACTGGTAATCCTGCTTGCTGTTGTTCGTGCAGTAATAGCCCGCTTCGCGCAGGTAAGCGGGGAATGGCCGAACCATCTCTGGCAGCCGAGCCGAGCCTCGCATGTGCTGCGTTCCCAAAGTCGTCTGATACATCCCTGTAATGATTCCGCTGCGACACGGAGCGCAGACGCCCGCCGAGGTGAACGCGTGCGTATAGCGGACACCTTCAGTCGACAGATTGTCGAGATTCGGCGTGATCGCGTGGGGATCGTCGTAGCAACCCAAATGGGCGCTGATATCCTCGCAGCTTAACCAAATGATGTTGGGCTTTTGAGCCGACAATGAAGCAGTGAGCAATATTAGCGCAGTAGAAAACGCCGCGAACTTAAGCATAGCAAATGGGGTTGTGATATTGGTTCGACCTGAACAACCCACTACTATGCTCCAAACGCTCGATTACAAGACGGGTTTTTGCCCTCGATTCTGATCGCCATGGGTTCCTCTTCCTTGCTCCCGTCCAAGAGCCCGCTCCAGCGATCGCGTGGATTAATCCCTCTCCTTCAGCTCGCGTGCACCTACCAACCAAGAACAACTTCCTCCAAACCCTCGGACCGTCTAAATTACAACGTTGTAATTTAGACGGTCGGAGTACTTTCATGTCTTTTCATCGTTTCGCCGCGGAAATCAAACACGACATCTGTTCGAACGTCCCATCGCGCGGCACATTCCGGCCTCGCAGCTGACTAAAAGAACTTCGAAACTCTCCTTTGTAAACAATCGTCGACATGACCCCGCCTAACTCTCTTCGCCGCCCTGCCATTCAGATCGCTAGCCTCGCCCTCGTCGTCGCCTTAACCTACGGACTGGGATACCGCCAAGGCAGCCAATCCGCTAAAAGCGAATCTCCCGAAGCGCTTGCCCGAGCGGCTGCAGAATCCGAGCCGACAACCGAATTACCATCTAACGCAGTACCGCCCACTACCACGCCCCGCTCAGTCGAATCCGTTCGAACCGAAGCGCCCATCGCCGATCAACCCGATTGGCAAACGCTCGGGTACGAGGCCGCTCTCGACGATCTCGACGAAGCTCTCCGGCGCGCTAATTCTCTCGACCAACGCGACCAGGAAATTTTCGTATCGGGGCTCTTCGCCTACATCGCGGAGCACAGCTCACCGCGCGACGCGCTGACTATTGCCAACGAGCAGGAAGCCAATCTCCGAGGCCTCGCTCTAAAAACGCTCGCCGCCGAGTGGTCGCTCGACTCCAATTCCCTCGCCGACGAGGAACTCGAAAATCGCAGACGCCGCATCATGAACGTTTCCGGAGCTCGCCTCGGCCTGGAAGTCGAGCTCGCCTCGATCATTGCCCAGACAGACCCAGACCCCTCGATCGCAGACGCGTGGATCGACGCCTTCGCCGACCGGCCCGGCCGCTCCCAAATCGCCGCCGTTCTAATCGCCAACCAGGATGGCATCGATCCGGATTCCGCTTTCGCGATTGCCGAGAACTGGACCGATTGGGAGAAAAACCGCTTCTCGGAAAATCTCCTGACGAACTGGGCCCGGAAAAGCCCGAGCGAAGCCTGGAATTGGTATTCGGAAAACAGCTCTACGCTTTCCACCGATCAAACCGGCACGCTTCTAGACAGCTGGGCGATGAAAAATCCCGACGATCTTATCCAAGCGCTCGACACCATCGAAGATTCTGGCGACCGCGGCCGGGCCATCGAAGCGATCTCCGCGGCACTCGCCCACCGAGGCACCGAAAAGGCGATAAACTGGGCGAGCAGTTTGGCGACCGAGACCGAGATAGACCTCGCATCCCAAGCCATCTACAAGGCCACTCCAAAAGGAATCGGCGCGCTTCTCAGAATGGAAAACGGCTTCCCGAAAATCGGTGAAATCCTGCCAGGCGGAGCACTAGAATCGACAGATATTCAGGCGGGCGATCTCATTGTCGAATCCCGCGAACCTGGAGGATCTCCCAACAATCTATACGGGATCGACTTGCGGAATACCGTCGATCTCCTGCGCGGCAATCCTGGTTCCGAAGTCGAGATTCGTGTCCTGCGAGAGAATCAGCAAACCGGCCAAATCGAAGAGCACACCGTCACTGTCGTTCGCGACCTGCTGATACTCGATCCCGGCCGAGGCTGAATCCTTTCAAGCTTTCGGCCTTCCAAAACGGTTCGATCGTCCAACAAGCGACACTCGCGCGATTTCGCATCGACACTTCCATTACGGAGGTTTCTCCTGCCTTCAACCATGTCGTCCGATTCGCCGCACACAATCTCCATCCAAACTGAAACCATCGAGCTCTGCCAAGCGCTGAAGCTCGAAGGGCTCGCCTCCAGCGGCGGCGAAGCGAAGGTCGTCATCGGCAACGAACAAGTGCAGGTAAACGGCGAAACCGAAACCCGCAAGCGCCGCAAAATCGGCCACGGTGATTCGATCACGTTTCAAGGTGTCACTTACCAAATCACTGGACCGAACGCCTGAAAAAATTTTGACTGACACCCGCCGACCAAACCCGAACACTCTCCCACAACTGACCTAACTACGCGCCTTTTAACGCTCTCCATGAAGCAATATCTCGATCTGCTCCAGCACGTCCTCGACAAGGGCCAATTTCGCGACGACCGCACCGGCACCGGCACCTACTCCGTCTTCGGCGCCCAGACCCGGTTCGACCTCCGCGAAGGATTCCCTTGCCTCACCACCAAGAAGCTCCACCTACGCTCCATCATCCACGAGCTCCTCTGGTTTCTCAAAGGCGACACTAACACCGGCTAC
>JAJFLS010000042.1 GCA_021772595.1 Opitutales bacterium | reverse complement strand
GAAACTATTGTAGCGCTCGATTTTCGAGATTCGCAGCGACTGCCTTTTTCCCCAATCAATCATCTGCTTATGAAATCAATCGTCTCAGCTTTCACTCTCGCGTTGATCGTGTGCGTACAGTGCTACGCCCAAAGCCGGATCGGCACGGGAACGATCAAGGATCTCTACACTCAGAATTGCGCGACTTGCCATGGCCAGAACATGGAGGGCGGTCTGGGGAGTTCTCTCATCGACGGTGTTTGGAAATACGGCGCCTCGGACGCGGAGATCGCGAAAGTAATCCGGGACGGCGTTCCTGAATTGGGAATGGTTCCTTGGAAAGGCGTTCTCTCGGAAGAGCAGATCCGGAGTTTGATAATCTTCATGCGCGAGCAGAAACATTTGGCGGAATCCACGGGAATCCTCGAGAAGGTGAAGCCTCTCGGCGGCGTCTTCTCCACCCAGCATCACAATTTCCGATTGGAGACGGTCGCCGAGGTGGACGACATCCTCTGGTCGATTGACTTCCTTCCGGATGATTCGATTCTGATAACCCAGAGAAACGGTGTGCTTTGGAATATTCGTGACGGCGTCAAACACAAGATTAAGGGAACTCCAAAGGCGTGGGTGACGGGGCAGGGTGGTCTGCTCGAAGTCGCCCCGCATCCGGACTACGAGAAGAACGGCTGGATCTATCTCTCGTTCAGCGAGAACGTAGGCGCAAAGATAGGCGGTAAGGACGCGGGGATGACTGCTGTGGTCCGCGGAAAAATCAAGAACGACAAGTGGGTGGGCGAGGAAGAAATCTTCCGGGCGCCGGAGAAATTCCATGTCACCGGTGGCGGGCATTTCGGGTCGCGTTTCGTGTTCAAGGATGGATACCTATTCTTCAGCATTGGCGAAAGGCAGAAGTCCGACATGGCTCAGGACCTCTCCGTACCCAACGGAAAAGTACACCGGATCCACGACGATGGCCGCGTCCCGAAGGACAATCCATTCTACAACAAGCCGGGCGCGTACAAGACCATCTGGACCTACGGAAACCGGAATCCGCAAGGACTCGACCTCCACCCGCTCACGGGCGAGCTATGGGAGACCGAGCACGGCCCGCGTGGCGGGGACGAGTTGAATGTGATTCGGCCCGGCGTGAACTACGGATGGCCCGTCATTACCTACGGGATGAATTACGATGGGACTCCCTGGACTGACAAAACCGCAATGCCGGGGATGGAGCAGCCTGTCCATTATTGGCTCCCGTCGATCGCGACCTGCGGAATCGATTTCTACGAAGGCGACGGATTTCCGGAATGGAAACACAATCTTCTTGCCACCGGGATGTCCGCCGAGGAGCTCCAGCGCCTGGTGATAGTGGACGGAAAAATGGTCCACTCTGAAACGATCTTGAAGAAGCAAGGCCGCGTTCGTGATGTGGCGACAGGCCCGGATGGCATGATCTATGTCGCTCTGAACTCGAGAGACCCGAACAGCGGGGTGCTGCATCGCCTCGTGCCGGTTGGAGAGCCCAAGTGGACGAGTCTTTTCAATGGGCAGGACCTTAGCGGCTGGGAAGTGCGCGACGGCACCTCGACCGTGCTGGTGGACGAAGGCGCCATGGTCGCATTTCATCAAGGAACGACCGGTCACACGTATCTCACTACAAAAAAGACGTTTGGGGATTTCGTGTTGGAGTTGGACGTCAAGATCGTCGGCGACCTGAATTCGGGAATACTTTTGCGCGGAATAGTCGACCCCGCGATTCGTGATGGAAAAGCCCACGGCTACCAAATGGAGATCGACCAATCCGAACGCCAATGGACCGGAGGCATCTACGAAGAGATGGGCCGAAAATGGCTCTATTCGCTAGAAGGCAAAGAAGAAGCGCGGAAAGCCTATCGGCCGTCCCAGTGGAATCACTACCGAGTCGAAGCGATCGGAGATCATTTCCGCACGTGGGTGAACGGGATCCCAACCCTAAACATGGTCGACGGCAAAACCGCCCAAGGCGTTATTGGATTCCAGATTCACAACCTGCCCAAAACCGGCGGAGGCGGCTCCGTCTCCATCCGGAACGTCCGCGTAATTGCCGAAAACGCCGGCGACCACATCCAAGGCATCTCAATCCCAGAACTGGAGGTCGATTAGGGGCGGATGGGATAGCGCCAATCTCGAAGTCTTCGATCTGAACCTGGAGAAATTCGCTATAGCGTGATAGGCAAATCCTGTTCTCGCCAAGCGAGATCCTGCTCGCCGCAGGCGATCCCTGTTCAAATTGAATTACTGTAGATTAATTGAACAGGAATCCGGCTTCGCCGGAACAGGATAGCCCCGCAACTGCGCATACACGTCACCTTAACTGAAATCGTCTGAAAACCACGCCGTGCTGCGTCGTAGCTACGCCGAGACTTCGGCGTGGAATCTGCAATGGAGCCAACTGTTTAGACTCAAGCTCATAGTTTCATAAAATCTCCTGCAGGAGTTATGTTAGCAACTGCGCTGCAATCATTTGTATGGGATTGCGCAAGTCTTCGTAACCTCACGAAAGATGAACATACCAAATGTATCTATTTTTCTCCCACGAAGGGCACTGAGTTGCACGAAGTTTTGCTCTCTCAGAGCAATCCCTTCGTGTCCTTGGTGAACTTCGTGGGCGGTATCTCCGTATTTATGAAACTAAGAGGTAAATACTAAAGTGATATTCGATCAGAAAGGTGGAGTGACTTGAACGCTCGTCACAACCGTCCTTCGTTGGCTGCGTTTTTGATTTCCTCTTCAGATCTAAGTTGAGTCCTTTTTTCTGGAGCCAAAAAGAAATAAAGAACGAGTCCCAGGATATTCAATACGCACAAAACGATTGTCCAGCAGATCTTATCGGTCGGATCAAGGTCAGTTGATCGGAGGTGGGCGCCCAGGCTATAAAGCCAGACTAGTTCCGCCAAGACTAATACTGTTGTGATTGTGTTCATTTCGCTGAATCTGCTCAAGAGCGAAGACCGGGTAGCAGTCGCGAGTCTCGTCCGATTGCTTGGTTCGGGGCTTATGAAGGATTTTCGTTGGCCCTTGAATGGCTGACCTTTTCGAGGATCGCGAAATCGGGATCTTCGACTGGCGGGGATTTCCGTTTCAATAGGAAAACACGAACGCCATCACCCGGATGGAAAACGCTCGGACGGATCTCGACCCCAGGCATCGAACCCGCCAAAGTCAAAATTCCGTCTTCGTCGAGCTTGTAGATGCCCCTCGACAACTTCCCGATAAAGTCGGGCGAGCCGCAATCTTCTATCAGGAAATCCGCGCGCTTGGGCGATCGATTCTCATTCAGAATCCCCTTCCCCTTGTACCATTCTTGTGGAAAGGCTCCCTGGAAGGAAATGAGTTTCCCCGAGAACACCAAGACCACTTGTCCCTCCCGGCCCACTTCGCTTCCGATCCAAGTGCCTTGAAGCTTGTCCAGGTCCGATGCAGACAGTCTAGCGTCTTTATCGCGATCGCCCGCCAAAGCGATTCCGACTGCCAGTGAAATAAACGCGGTTACAATAACGATTTTCATAGTTGGTTCCTTTCA
>JAJFLS010000410.1 GCA_021772595.1 Opitutales bacterium | reverse complement strand
CGTTGGAACGGGACGGCGCCCGTTCACTACCTTGAAATCCCCTTCAAACAGGTACCGTTCGGGTAGCCGTCCCGTTCCAACAATTCGCTAATTGTAGGAGCCTGCTTGCAGGCGATAATTTCCCTGGGGTGATAGCGAAAGAAATCACCTGCAAGCTGGCCCCTACATTTGAGAAAACGCTATAAATTGACACCCATACGCTCCGTCGCAGAGGCAGCAAAATCCAACTCTCCTTCCCCTGCTGAGATCAGCCCGAATCCAGACCGAATACCGCGAGAGATTTAGCGTTCCGCTAATAAAATCCAATTGCATCACAATAATCCATCTTACAGCTACGGTTATCTATTCATAACGATACGCCATCGGCGCTATAACTATAGGCACCCGTCCCTACGACGGTTCTGATCAACAAAAATCACAGGGAAACTCACCCCGCCTCTGACAAAGGCCGAGCTTCCTAACCTACCTACAAACCAGCCTTTCTAGTTACTTAAATCGTCCCCCACTTCGGATTACGGTTTTTTGTGCTAGCGATGCCATTCGGCCCTATCCGAATGGCGTTTCAGGCGAACCAAACGTTGATCAATATGAATACAAAAATTCCCTCTTATAAAGCGAAAGCCTTGCTCATTGCATGCGGCTTTCTAAGCGCCTCGTATGTTGCGTGGGCGCAGAATGACCCTGAAGACGTCATTGAACTCTCCCCTTTCACCATCGACGCGTCTGACGACGAAGGCTACTACGCCTCGCAGACGATGGCAGGCGGGCGACTCAGCCAATCCCTCAAAAACACCGGAGCATCCATCCAGGTCATCACCAAGGACTTCATGGACGACATCGGAGCGACCAGCGTCGAAGAGCTGCTCCAGTACACGACTAGTTCCGAAGTCGCCGGCATTCTCGGCAACTTCACTGGAGCCACCACCGAAGGCGGCGGCGAGTTGAGCTCGGACTCCGCTAGACGCGACCCTGACGCGACTTCCCGCATTCGCGGACTCGCCGCGCCGGACCGCACACGGAATTTCTTCATTACGGAAATCCCATTCGATTCCTACAATACAGAGAGAATCGACATCAACCGCGGAGCGAACTCCTTCCTCTTCGGCTTGGGAACTCCTGCTGGTCTGGTTAACAACGGCCTAGCGCAAGCTCGATTCAAAGACTCCACCGAGATCAGCACTCGCGTGGGAAGCGGCGGCAAAGACCCATCTTACCGCGCTCATTTCAAGCTCAACCGCATCCTGCTCGAAGACAAGCTCGCCATCACAGTAGCCGGTCTCTACGATCGCACCCAGTATCGCCAGCGCCCGACATACAAGAACGACGACCGCCTCTATACAGCGTTCACCTACCGTCCTTTCGGGAACGCGAACACCATTGTGAGCGGCTATTTCGAAAGAGGCGAACAGATCGGAAACGCTCCGGACGTATTGCTTCCCCAACATAATTTGGACACCTTCCTCGACGGCGGCCAGGGCATCGACTACGGCGATGGAAGCGGACCCATCACAAACGGTGACATCGTCGCTCGCAGATCCATCGATGTCTATGATAACCTCCGTTATTTCAACAATGAGGAGGGCGCCAATAATCAAAAGAATTTCGATAAAGGAATCGATCGCGGGTCTGCCCAAGATCCAGATGGGGCGTTCTACCGAAGTATACCACGTGGCGATAGCCTCACCCACTTCAATTGGGGAGCAGGCGGTTATGGATTCGTCTTCGACGGCTCAAACGGAAGAAATCCGGGCTTCCCTTACACGCCCCAATACAGAGGGGCCGAATACAACAAGGGAAACACCTTCTGGGATCCAGATAACGTCGGCAAGGGCACTCCCCGTCAGGTGCATCATGGCAATCGAGGCGAAATCGGCATTTCCGGATGGCAGGATCAGGGATTCACGAATCTGGACACATTCGACTTCAGCCGCACCAACCTTGGTTGGGATAACGACTTTTACACTCGCGATTTCTTCAACTACAATTTCGCCCTCAAGCAAACCTTCTGGGAAGGTAAAGGCGGCTTCGAATTGGCCTACGACTACCAAGATATCTACAAGGGCAGCTACACCGCGTTTAACGGCGGGAACGCCCGAGTTATCTTCGATATCCAAGAGAAGCTATTGCTGCCGACTCAAGAATACTTGAATAGCGGAGAGACCGGCTCCCGCGACGGCAACTTGGCGGGAGTGATAGACAATCCTAACTTCGGCCGCCCTTTCGTTCTGACGAAGTCAGGCAGAAGAAGCGAGGATTTGCAGGATGAGACCGTACGTTTCACCGGTTTCGTCAAATATGATTTCGCGGATACGATGAATTCAGACAATTTGGGCCGACTCCTGGGCAATCACACCCTCACCGTTCTGGCGGACGAATCGACATCCGATGAGGTCTTCGTTAACTGGGTCAACAACTCCTTCGGAGACGGCACCTTCGATCCAGGCCACCACATCGGGCCAGCCAACGCCCGCCAAACCGCCAACAACGTACGTAACACGGCCGTGATGGCCTACATCGGACCCCAGCAGCTGGACGCCTTCACCGACCAAAGCTTCGGACTCAGCGACTTCCAGCTCACTCCCGCCGACTACGCGATTCGCCTCCCCTCCGGCTACGAAACCCAGAGGCTCGTATGGCATCTCGGAGACGACGTAGGCGCGAGCAACTTCGAACTCCGCAGAGATTCAATTGATGAAGACGGAAATGTGATACTTAATCCGATCAGCGGAAACGAGGACTGGAAGCAAGTCACACACCGAGTCCTCGAAGTCCCCACGAAGAACTATCGCCTTCAGCAAACAAAGATATCTTCCATGGCGGTGAATTCGCAGTCTATGATGCTGGACAACCACCTCATCGTGAACATGGGGTACCGCGAAGATACGGTCGACAATTGGCTTAATACAGAAGCTAACTTTTACAAAGACGCAAACGGCGAGGACGGTGTCGACGAGATCGCAGACCTGCGACCCAGCCAATTCCACCTGGAAGATGGCAACTTCAGCACCACGACCTCGAGCGTCTTCGGATACGGTGGAGTCGTCTACTGGCCGAAGGATCTTATCGGACTTCCTGAATGGATCGACGACATTACCTTCCACTATAACGAGAGTGAAAACTTCGTTCCCGCGACCGATCGCGTCGACCAATTCCGCAACAAGGTCGATTCACCAACCGGGAACAGTAAGGATTGGGGTGTCAGCATGTACCTCTTCCAGAACAAGGTGATCGCCCGTCTCAACTGGTACGACGCCTTCCTTGAGAACGCTAGATCGCCCGTTTCCAATCTGTTCAATCAGATTAACAGCGGAATCTTCGGTCACTTCAGTCAGCTGAACCAAGACATCTTCACAGTCGACAACGATGCCGACGGCATCGTCGACGATTCGTTCCTCACCGAGACCTTCGCCTATGATCCGGAAACAGGAATGAGCCCCGAAGTCTTATTCACGAAAGGCAAGAAGAAAGGCCAAGTCGATATTCCCGCGATGACCAAAGACGAGCTGGTCTCGGAATTCTATCCCTACTTGACCGAAGCGATCGCCGCCAGAGCAAGCATCGAGCCCGCATTGACCGACGAGCTGAAAGTAGCCTACAACTGGCGACTCGATCCAGAAACCGGAGTTGGACGAACTCAATGGGCCGGACAGATCACCGACACCAATGATATCGCCGCGGAAGGGTTCGAGGCGGAACTCGTCCTCAATCCTACCAAGTCCTGGAGAATCTCCCTCAATGCAGCTCAGCAGCAAACCATCCTGACCAATATTGCCCCAGGCATTTCGGATCTGTTCGAAAACACGTGGATCCCGCATCTGGAGCAATTCGGCTGGCTCGATTGGAACACTCCGATTGAACCGCTCTCCGGAAGTAACACGACCCGCCAGCTCAACAGCCGCATGATCGACTACTTCGTCGCGAAAGCGCAGGAAGGCAAGCCGACTGGCGAGCAACGCGAATGGCGCTTCAACGCAGTCACGAACTACACCTTCCGCGAAGGCCCTCTCAAAGGCTTCTCGATTGGAGGCGCTTATCGCTGGCAAGACGATTACAACTCCGGCTATCCGCTGTTCGCGAATGCGAACGACTTCATCATCCCCGACGTGGAAAACGCATTCAAGACTCCTTCCGAATCCAGCATCGACCTCTCCTTCGGCTACCGGAAGAAGATCTTCGAAAACATCGATTGGAAACTACAGGTCAATATCCGTAATCTCCAGAACTGGAACAACACCGATTTGCTGATCAAATCGTACCAGCCAGACGGCACTGTCGCCCGCGCTCGCTTCGCGCCGCCAAGACAGATCCTCTTGACCAATACCTTCAAGTTCTAGCCAGAACAAGAACCTAACTTAGAACACAAAGGCCCGGCGCAATGCCGGGCCTTTTTTGCGCCCGGATGGCACAAGGGCATAGCCGCCGACTTTAGTTCTACTTTGCTAAATGAGCTAACAGGTGGGGCGAGAGCCAATGAAATGCATTCGAGGTGCCCGAACGCTACCTATTTGAAGGGAATATCAGGGTAGTGAACGGGCGCCGTCCCGTTCCAACAATTCGCCGAATTGGTTTATTAGACACCCTCTTAGTGAGAATCCCGATATTGCCGAATTGTAAAAGCCTGCTCGCAGGCAATTTTAATTGCTCATCGCCCTGAGGAGGATCCGCCCGCGAGCAGGCTCCTACCTTTGAAACTGCTTTAGGCCGACAACCCATTTCCCGCCCCACTCCCCAAGGTACCCTCAGGGAAAAGCCCATTTTGCTCATAAAATTCAGTTACGGTTGACAGAGCCCCATCTCACGCCCAACTTGTAAAACGCTTCTGAAACTAGCGTTTACTAGCGCGACCCAGTTATCCCTCAGAAGCTCTAAGACTGCTACAAAAACCTCGTCCGCTTGGACGGGAAGGTAAAAACCACCAAACTTACTCAAGCTTACCAATCGCGATTGCCCATTTCCCTGTTGGATTGGCCACAGATCCTGCATCCCATTCATGCTTTATAAGCCACCCACGACCTCTGGGGCTTAGAGTATTCGATTCTCCTACATGACTTTTTAACTGATTAACCCCTTAACTGAAGACTGGCTGATCACCAAAACCCAAATCGCTTCGAACGCCAATGCGTATCGAAGGGATTCTTTGCGTGATTAGCCGGTTGGAAAACCTACAAGCCGAAATATCGACTGATCACGAAATGAATAATATACACAATCGAACCAAAGCGAAAGCCCTGCTCGTTGCATGCGGCTTTCTGACCGCCTCTTTGTACACGTGGGCGCAAAACTCAGAGGACGATGAAGTCATCGAACTCTCGCCGTTCACCATCGACGCCTCCGGCGACGAAGGCTACTACGCCTCCCAAACGATGGCCGGCGGCCGTCTTAGCGGATCCTTGAAAGATACCGGAGCCGCCGTTCAAGTGATCACCAAGGAATTCATGGACGACCTTGGAGCGACTGGCATCGAAGAACTCCTCCAATACACCACCAGCTCGGAAGTGGCGGGTATTCTCGGCAACTTCACCGGGGCTAACGAAGGCGGATTAGGGGAAACGAACGTTGGTGACGCTCGCCGCGACCCGGATGGCACCTCGCGTATACGCGGATTGGCCGCGCCAGACCGTACTCGCAACTTCTTCGTTACGGACATTCCCTTCGACTCCTACAACACCGAGCGAATCGACATCAACCGCGGAGCCAACTCCTTCCTGTTCGGACTAGGATCCCCCGCCGGATTGATCAACAACGGTATGGCTAAAGCCCAGTTCCGTAACTCTACAGAGCTCGGCACACGCATCGGCAGCGGCGGCAGTAGTCCCTCATATCGCGGCCACTTCAAGCTGAATCGCGTCGTCATGGAAGACAAGCTAGCCATCCACGTGGCAGGTCTCTACGACCGCACTCAGTACCGCCAACGCCCTACATTTAAAGACGACGACCGGATCTACACGGCATTTTCCTACCGTCCTTTCGGCAACTCGAACACGGTATTTAGCGGCTACATGGAAAACGGCTCAATCAAGGGTAACGCTCCCGACATCCTTCTTCCACAGCAGAATTTCTCCACCTTTCTGGAGACTCCGGCCCGGATGAACACTTCAATCTTCAACAGGGACCTAAGAAATTCCCCGACTGATTTCGGCTCCCGCAACCAAGAAGGACCTACCCAAGGACAGTTCAATAACAATAAAAATTTTACTCCGGATGAAAAGCAGGCGTTCACCGACGCTGGCTACATTATTCGCAATTCAGGCGGACCTGAAGGAGCCCAATTCCCGGACCTCGTCTACCGCAATATCCGTTGGGGCGGCGGCGCGTACGGCCACGTCTGGGACGGCAACAACGGGACTTTTGACAGCCCTTCGTTCTCTTACTCTGACCAGATTCCTGGCTCCGCACTAGAGCGTAATCCTAAGGGGGACGCGCTCGGCAACTACTGGTCGGGTGGTTTTCTAGCAAACGGCAAGCCTGCAGGGAACAATGGCGGCGCTCCACAAAATCTCTACCCGGGCAACCTCGGCGAGATCATGGGTGTCGGCTGGCTCGACCAGGGCTTCACCGATCTGGAGACCTTCGATTTCAGCCGGGCCAATCTCGGTTGGGACAACGATTTCTACACCCGCGAATTCTTCAACTACAACTTCGGTCTCACCCAAAGCTTCTGGGAAGGTAAAGGCGGGTTCTCTATCGAGTACGATTTCCAGGACCTATACCGTAATAGCTTTACAGCGCTCAACGGCGGCAACTCCGTCATCACTTTCGATGTCAACGAGACCATTCTGCTCCCTGAAGATCCCAATTATCTGGAGTCGGGCAATTACAATCCTATGCCGAATCCAAACTTCGGCCGGCCAGTCATTATGACCAAATCCGGTCGTCGCACCAACGACGACCAACGAACAGCCAAACGGTTCACGGGTTTCGTCAAGCACGACTTCCGCGACAGCATGAACAACGATAGTTTGGCCAACTTCCTCGGCGAGCACACGATTACCGTATTGGCCGATGAAAATCGCCACCACGAGAATCTGATTAATTGGCGCGAAGCCGCCTTCGGCACTCCGGAGCCCGCGCTACACATTGGTCCCGCCAACGCTCGCCAAGCGACCAACAACGCCCGCAACACGCCAAACTTGGTCTACATAGGCCCACCTCAACCAGAGGCGTGGACCAGTTACAATAGCATTACGGACTTCATAATTGAACCCGCACGCTACAAGTTGCAAAGCACCACTGGGAAGACCTTCCAGAAGACAAGCTGGAACTTGGGTCCGGATGCGACTTCGCAAGCCTTGTCCGATGACACCGATCGTTCTAACGGAAACGAACAATGGCTGACGCACAGTTGGACACCATTGGAGACGCCCACCAAAAACGTCCGCTTACAGGAGACTACGGTGTCCTCCCTCGCACTCAACACGCAGTCGCGCATGCTGAACAACCACGTCGTAATCAACCTCGGTTACCGCGAAGATACGGTCGAGAATTGGCTTAACACGGAGCCTCCCCTATTGGGCCTCGATGAAATTAGCGACGTGAGCCGCGAAAACTGGCATCTGACCGACGGTAATTTTAATAGTATAAAGAAGGATATCTTCGGTTATGGGGCTGTTGTCTACTGGCCGAAGGAAATCATTCCGCTACCGGGAATGTTCGATGATATCACCTTCCACTACAACACTTCTGACAATTTCGTGCCTTCGCTCGACCGCGTGGACGAATTTCGCGAACCGATCGATTCTCAATTCGGCGACACCAAGGACTGGGGCATCAGCGCCTACATGTTCAACAACAAGGTGGTAGCCCGCATCAACTGGTACGACGCCAATCTGATCAACGCCACATCGCCGGTATCAGGCGTGTACAATCGGAATATGATTCGCATACCCCAGTGGTATGGGCGTCTCAACCGCCGCGTTCTAGAAACCAACAAATTTAAGGTTGACGGCGAATGGGATGCGGACCTCCTTGCCGGTGAATTCGAACCCAATGAGGATGATGGTCTTTTCGAGGTCGATGATGAAACTTTCGCGACCATCGAGGAAGCGGCTGACGCTATGTGGCCGAACGTGGACGCCGCCGCCGAGGCTCGCGGCCCGTTGGAGCAGTTCGTCTTCGATCCGCGTTTCATCGAATCCTTCAATCTGCGTTTCCTTGCAGACGGGGATATCAATTCGCAATGGGCAGGCTCGATCTCCGATACCACAGACATCAACTCCGAGGGAATGGAGGCCGAGTTCATCCTCAATCCGACAAAGAGTTGGCGAATCGCTTTCAACGCGGCCAGGCAGGAGACCACGCTATCCAATATCGCTCCCCGCTTGACCGAATTCGTCGATTTTCTTGTTCCTTACGTTCAGGAATTCGGCTGGCTCGATTGGAGCAATCCCGGTGAAGCGGTCAATGGAGCGACTTTCACCCAGCAAATCGGCGATCGACTGTTGGAGTACTACTACGTCAAGAACCTGGAAGGAAAGCCCACTGGCGAACAACGCGAATGGCGTCTCAACTTCATCACCAACTACACCTTCCGAGAAGGTCCGCTTAACGGATTCTCCATGGGTGGTGCAGTTCGTTGGCAGGACGATTCCGCAGCCGGATACCCAATCTTCTTCGACGACGCCCTCGGCTTTTTTCAACCAGATGTCGAAAATCCTTGGCGGGATGATACCGACACGGCGGTCGACTTGACCTTCGGCTATCGCAAGAAGATCATGGGCAACGTGGACTGGAGACTGCAGCTCAACCTGCGTAATGTGCACAACTGGAACAATACCGACGTGGACATCACCCGATTCCAGCCAGACGGCACGCCCGCTCGAGCGCGCTTCGCGCCGCCACGCCAGATCTTGCTATCGAACACCTTCCGCTTCTAAACGGAATTGCAGTTCAAACTTTACAAAGGCCCGGCGGTATGCCGGGCCTTTTTTCGTATCCACATATCCATGTAGATAGGCGTTTCAGCCTGAGAGATTGTTAAATAGGTCAAGATTTGCGCGTTTCCCAAATTGTAGGAGCGGGTTTATCCCGCGATAACTCTCATTCTGTCTTTTGTCCATCGGCTCTATCGCGGGGTAAACCCGCTCCTACACTGACTTATTTAACAGTCTCTGAAGACCCAGATTGGAAGCGAAAGCTCACAATCGCTAAACCCCAATTGAAAACGAATTGCGCTTGCGAAAATCTAGCATCAACATTTTGTTCCAATCTTATACCAATTCCTAACTCAAAGTTGAATACTCTATAATAGCTCTAATATTATATTAAACAATGGAGCTACAGATTCCAATATCAGTCTTCTCGCTCACATCGCTAGTCTTTCTTCTAACAGCCTGCAACCGCCCTACTACGACCTTAGATACCCCCGCACCTCCGCTCACACGAGCAGAGGTTGATCTTGACCGCTACTACGGAAGCGCAATTGGCAAGACCTTTGATAACGTTCCCTGGGTTGCCCATGTGCGAGCGTTCGATTTGAACCAAGATGGATTGATGGATGCAATCGGATGCGAAGCGAAAGATAACGAAGTCGTTTGGCTCCGACAGGATGATAAGGGAAAATTTGAGGAGATAATCCTCGCTTCTGAAATGCAAGCGCCGGTCCATGCCGAAGTCTACGATTTAGACGAAGATGGCGATTTCGATGTACTAGTATCCTGCATGAATATCGTATTCCCCAATAATGATAAAATTGGGGCGCTTATAGCTCTCGAAAATGACGGTCACGAAAACTTCACGAAAAGAATTCTTCTAGAAGGCGTTGAGCGTGTTACCGACGCTCGGGCCAAAGACATGGATGGCGATGGAGATCTCGACCTCGTTGTCGGTCAATTTGGATACGATCAAGGCGAAGTTCGCTGGATGAAAAAAGTTGGCAAATGGAAGTATGAAAGCCAATCGCTCCTTCATCTTTCGGGATTGATCAATGTTTGCGTTAACGATTTCAACAAAGACGGCCATCCAGATATCGCCGCCCAATTCTCCCAACAATGGGAAGAGATCCATTTGTTCGAAAACGACGGCAAGGGCAACTTTGCCGACAAGATAATCTGGGGCTCGACCAATCATGACTTTGCCCTAAGCGGCATGACGGAAGCAGACTTGAATCAAGATGGACTACCCGATCTTGTTTTCACGAACGGCGATGGATTTGGTCCAACATTAAAACCGGGACCCCGACCCTGGCACGGTATTCAATGGCTTGAGAACAAGGGCGATGGCAGTTTTATCTACAGTCGAATTGGCGATCTGGCAGGAGCCTATAGTCCTGTCGTCAATGATATAGACCAAGATGGCGATCAAGACATCCTTAGCGTCAGCGGCTTCAACGATTGGCAAAAACCCAACGCGGAATCACTCGTATGGTTTAGGAACGATAGGGATCGCGGCTTCACGAAAGTCACGCTCGCTTACGAACCGGTCCAATTGCTTTCCATTGACTTCGCAGACTTCGACGGCGACGGAACTGGCGAAATCGTTTCTGGCGGGTTTCCGAACATACCTCCCTACGATCGTATTAGCCGATTCACAATCTGGAAGGAAACGCCCGATCGATGAAAAAGAGACTTAGTATAGTCCTGAGCGCTATTGTCATCGCAGCCGCGTTAATTGGAGTTCTCCGCTGGGATTCGCAACGACGCGACGCGATTGTAATCGAGGCGCATATCCCGCCAACTCCCAGCATCAAGCATCTAAATCCAGAGTTTGCTCAACGCGTTGCAGACCTGGACAAACGCGCGGTAGAGGGTCCCAATCGCATCGACTCTCTCGCGAGCCTGAGTCAGCTATATCACGCCAACGGATACATCAATCATGCATGGCAAAATTATCGGATATTAATCGAGATCGACGAGAAGAATCCTCTATGGCCACACCGACTCGCCACAATCGTGTCTGGCCTAGGACAACTCAGCGACTCCGTCGCCCTTTACCAAAAGGTAATGAAGCTCGATCAAAAGTATATTCCAACGCGTATACATCTTGGAGATACATTTTTGAAATTAAATCAATACGACGAAGCGAAGAAAGTCTTCCAATCGATTCTCGATACGGAACCCGACAATCCGTATGCATTGTTTGGTCAGGCCCGAGTCGCGCTCGCCCAAGACGAAACAGCCCGAGCGAAACATCTTCTTGAATCCGCTAGACGAGCAAACGGTCGCATCGGTGGAGATCTGCTCGTCGATATATACGAGACGCTCGGAGAAACCTCAAAGGCGCGGGCCGTGCTTCACGATGTAACCTGGAGCAGTCATATAGACATTCCCGATCCATGGGTCGATGAAATCGTCTCGGATTGTTTCGATTCATTTGAAGTAGCCATGGCGGCCGGAAAAGCGGGACGAGCGGGCGAAACGGCCAAGGCAATTCTATTAATGAAAAAATCCATAACCTTGGATCCTCTCGATCACTATGCCTACGATCATCTAGCCCAACTCTATTTAGACCAGGGCAAGCCCGGCCCGGCCAAAGCCGCCTACGAAAACTGTACAAAAGTATTGCCAACTTACGACGAGGGATGGGCGGGATTGATCTCGATTGAAAAAAAAGCGGGCAATCATCTGGGAGCTTCCAAACTAATCGATCAGGCATTAGTAAACTGCCCGACTTCGCTGGTAATAAATAATCTAAAGGGAGAGTGGCTATTGAATAATAACCGACCCCTAGAAGCGATTCCTTACTTTCAAACGGCAATTCGCAACAATCCCCAGTTCGCGACCGGACACAACTATCTAGCCAGCGTATACATCAAAATCGGCCAAAACGAAAAGGCTCTCGAAGAGTTGCAAAAAGCTCTCAAAGCCGAGCCCAGCAACCCACTGGCTCTAAAATTGATAACCATTTTTTATATACTCTCAGGACACCAGGTCCAAGCCGAGAGCTACCTGAAAAAAGCTATTTCATCTCCTAGAATTTCGGAGGAAGTAATTCGCAACCTGCAAACGACCTTCAACAACCGATTCAAGTAGGTGTCGCGCCCCGCCAATCAATCGAGCAGCTTTATCTTGATATCCCGGTAGTGCACTTCGCTATCCGGGTCGTGGGCCTGAATCGCGATCGTGCCGCTGCCGAGCACGCGTCCCGGCATGTTCCGTGGGCCTTTCCAATCCTCGGGCTGAGTCCAGTTCACCGTCGTCTCGCCATTGACCTTCAACACGACATTGTCGTCCTTAACGATGATGTGGTAGTCGAACCACTTCCCGTCCGTCGATGGCGGCGTTTCACGATAAACCTGGGCTCCCGCCTTGTCCACACGCACCACGAAGGGCTCTTCCTCCACCATAGGCACGTAGACATTTGCCACCGCATACAGACTACCCGTTTTCTTCGGGTCCTTGTGGGTCGTATTCACCTGGCATTCGAAACCCTGCGAAGGCCAGCCTTCGTCCTGAAACGCAGTGTGGAAATAGACGCCCGAATTCGCCTTCTTCAAGGTCTTCGCCTGTAGCTTCAGCTCGAAGTTCTTGAAATCCGCGCCCCCCACCGGACCCGTATAGAACAAATGACCCCGCGGACCGCGAATGACCAAGTGCCCATTTTCGATCAGAAAAGAATCGGGATTCTCCGGGTTCGCCGTCCAGCCCTTAAGCGACTTTCCATCGAACAATGACGTCCAACCCGATTTGTGATGATCCGCCAACGCCAGCGAACCAGCGAACACGAGAGAGGTAAAAAGCAGCGTAACTAATTTCATAGCCTCCATCTATGTCCCCCTAACCGCCCGAAGCCAACCTCAAAATCAGAGCTCAAAAAAGGCAGGGAGGACCGGCTCGGTCCTCCGCCAGAGTTGATAATACGGAGGACCGAGC
>JAJFLS010000409.1 GCA_021772595.1 Opitutales bacterium | reverse complement strand
TCTGCGACAAGCTTCGAGGTATTTACCCGGAAGGAACAAGGGCAGAGGGATCGGGCTTCTTGAGTAAGTACGTCTTTGGCATCAAAGGAGGCTGCCACTCTAGCTAAGACAAATTCGGTCGCATGCCTCGCATTGGAGCGGAGACTATCGTCAAATACTAACCACCTTCGCTCATTCCCCGTTCCAGAAGTTCCGCATCAATGAGGTCGAGAATAGATTAATTTCACGGGTTCATTGTCACTCGAAGGTTGCTAAAATAACCTTCTGTCCCTGGTCCGATACGAAGCGCAATCGCTCCGCTGGACTCACCCAGTTTAAGATCATTTACAATCAATGTCGGTTGGTCAGCGCCATGGACATATAGTCGCGCCTTGGTTCCCGACACCTCTATCCTGACCTGCGTCCACTCGCCAGGGACGAGATCCACATAAGATTCGTATTTTCCAGGTGCGAACTCACGCAGTGTTCGCCAAGGAAAATCAGGATAAGAAACATATTGGGTGGAATGATTACGTCTAATCTGATCGTTCGCTCGCCCGTTCGTTGGCCTTAAATAAATACACTCGTACTTCGATATATCAGCATTGACATGGAAGGCCACTCCAATGAATCCGCGCGCTCCTCCGCTGGCTCCCGTGACTGGCTGTCCGGCTACATCCACTTCGATTACGCCGTTCTGAAAATCAGATCCCTTGATGACGACCAATTTGTCCGGGCTTGAATCTCTGAATTCCTCCTCTTCAGTCACTCGCAAAGCCTTTCTTCCATTGTGAATCGCAGTTTTCGCTACTACTTTGTGGAGGTGAAAAGCCTCCATGTTGCGCAAATCTACGGTTTGGGAGAGAGCGGCTCCTGGTAGAAAGAAAAGCCATGCTATGGCGACTTGGCATCTCATCGCCGGTGTCTCCCCCGCTACATACAACAGATAGTTCCTGACTTTGCCGGGCAGGACCTGTCCTCCGTAGTTTTGACGAAGGGGGAAGAACGATTTACGGATCTTGCGGAAGACAAAGAGCATGGGATTAGTTGGCCACGGTTTCGGAATAATTCATGGATAGGAATTTAGATTGAAATAAAAGGCACTTCAAAGAGCTTTCACATATTCTTCCAAATCTGACGACAGGGAAACAGCATCCCTTCTCGTATTCAAATAATATGGAGCATGAGACTGCACATGGGAATATATCAGGTTTTTTAGCGCTGCTATGAAGTGATTGATGTCATCATTATTTGCCAAGAAATCTTCAAATGAAATTTCACTAACAGCAGGAAGATTGTACTTGGATTTTGCCTCATTAAAAAATTCCTCACCGTAGATTATGTATCTACGGACGCTACTCCTGTCCGCTTGCTGTCCATAATAGTCTGATATCAATCTTCTTATGCGAGAATTGCCGATAACTTCAAATCGCCCATTCGCAATCAATTCGTTGTAGGTGTAATTCCGTATATCAACATCTCTATGGGTTGAGAGTAGCCTTATACAGAATCCAAATGGAGGTTCTTTAGGATTTTCGGACGAAGTAAAAGAATATTGGGCATCAAGAACAAAAGTATTGTGAGATGAACGGGCATATTTCGATTCGAACTCTTTATTGGAGTTTATCAGTGCTTGAATGTAGTCTTCTTCCCCAAATTGTTTCAGAACATGGTTTCCGACCATCATCTTGTAGAAGGAATCTTGGGTTATAGCTTCTATTTCTATTAGATCCTGTTTAAGGTCGCTGATGATGCGCTCCAAATAGTGCTTTTCCAAGGCATTGTCCCTTCGTTCCACTTTCCACTCATTCGCCTCCAGTGCAATCAGTATCCCCACCACAATCAGCACAATCTCCCCAATAGCGTATCCAAGGTAGCGCGACACTTTCCCTTCTTGAAAAAGCTTTTGGCGGATATTGCGGAAGAAGCGGAACATAGGCCGAAGTTTGCGCGTTAGGGCTCGGGGATCAACGCAAAGCCATGGGACGTAGAGCGAAGCCGGCAGTGGTTCCCCGGATCTTGTTGGTGGAGCAGATATAGGCGAATTCGTAGACCTTGTCCGCGGCGAGGTCTTCCAGGAAGTGCAATTCGCCGATGTGTACTCCTTGGCGAATGAGCAAGTAATTGTGCACCGGAACGAAGGAACCGCGCTTATTTTGAAAGGCTTCGGCGTCCGCTGGAGCGGGACCGTATTCCAGACCGCTTGTGTCACTGCCAATGAGCATGGCGCCGTGATCTTCCACCAGCCACTTTGCGCCTTCCAGCAGAAGACCAGCGGTGTCGTGGGCTGTCAGTTTTTCCCGGTCGTTCGGGTCTTCCCAATACTGAATGGCTCCCGTTCGCAGGAGGACCACGTCACCGGGCGCGAGCTTGGTACCCTGTTTTCTGAGAGCGCCCTGAAGATCGTCTACCGTGATACCATAATGAGGAGGGAGGGCCGCTACACCCCTGTATCCGGCTATGTCGATGAGCACGCCCCGGGCAATGATGGAAGGAATCGTGGTGGCGTCGCATTTACGGACTCCCCAATCGCCGCCCCAATCCGCTTCTTTGAAACCGTTGTACCAGTGGTTGTCGTCGCCTCCCACCAGGTGACCGAGACCATCGATCTGGGTGGCCACGTTGTCGTTCATGAATAGCGCGCAGCTATGCCAGGCGGTACCAGTCTCAGCCGGTGGAAATTCTCCCTGTCTTTTAACGCCTTCCGGTGTGCGGAAGGTCATAATCTCCCCCGGACTGTGGCCCGGCCATTTAAAGGAATACCGGTCGTAGGTTACGCCCAGATCGTAGGTCTTTCCTATCTTCGCCAGATTTAGGGCGGCCAGCTTACTTGCTTCGGTCATCTCGTTGAGGGAACCGACCTCGTCTTCGGGCCCCCACACCCAGCCCCAGCCTTTCCCTTTTTCCCATTTTTTCATGCCGGCATCTCCGGCTTGCGCAAATGGTAATCCGATTAAACCGAGCGAAAGCGCCAGGTAAGGATAGTATATTGATAGGGCTCTCATAATAGTTATTTTGTTTATTGAAATTCGATCCAGTTCAATCCCAGCACCTGTCCGGAAGGATTGTCAAAACGACCCACTACACAAACATCTATGAGCCCTTTTGTTTCCTTGAGTTTGGCTGGTATTTCTTTGAATTCTCCTTCGCCCGTAGGTGAAATTTGTATACTAGCGAGCAATTCCCCCTCAAGGGATCCGGCCCGTAGCTCAAGAAGGCCGTGTTCACTGCCCAGGCTTCCCGCTCGAACATTGATATATTTAATGCTTTCAAGGTTCAGGTCGCGCCAGATTATATAATCGCCATCCTCGAAATAACCGAGGATGCCTCTCTCGCCGTCCACTTTTTCAACGTATTCCATTCCGGCGTTTTCGTCGTAGAGAGCGGCCTTCTTCCTGCGTGAGTGAAGGAAGATGGACGATTCGCCTCGCAAAGGCGGAGCGCTACCGAAACCACTATCCGTGTATTCAGCGGTAAGTACGAATACCCCTCCTTCAGTGCGAATGCCTTCGCCAGGTTCAGGCGGTACGGTCCAGCTTCCCTCCTTCGCTCGAGCAGGTGGCGTCCAAGCGCCCGCGGCCCCCAACTTTGGAACATTGATAGCTTCTTGGCTGAGCGAAAGCACCCACGCTACCATCTGACGCGTCTGATCAATGGTGTGCTGCGGATGAGGAGGCATGGGAAGTTCACCCCAGGTCCCGGATCCACCGGCGAGGATTTTTTGAGCCAGTCTCTCGGGAGCGTTGGCATCGTTTGCATACTTGTGGGCGACCTGCTCATAGGAAGGTCCCGCTGAGGGCAGATCGGACAGGTGGCAAGCGAAACAAGTGCTGTTGCGCATAAGGGCTAATCCAGGGACCACAAACTCCTGTTCATCTCCAGCAAGATGCGCCCGGTTGCGGTATTCACCCAGTACGGACACAAGAGCGGTATCTACCGGATCGCCATCTTCATCGTCAACTTCAACACGGTAGGATATTTCTTTATCCCAATCAAAAAACGAACCGTGGACAGGTTGGGAAAAACGGATACGTGGACGGGCGTTACCCACCTGAATGAATTGTGTTATCGAGCTACTCGCGCCACTTGGATCTGCGACGGAAAGGCTGACCTCGTATGTTCCAGGGTTTTCAAATGTGTATTCGAAGGATGTCCGGTTAATCGCCTTTTCGCCCTCCACCTCCCAAGTAACGTTTAGCGGGTCAGCATCCGCATCGTAGGAATCCAGAGCTTCAAATCTAATTTTCAGCGGTTGTCTACCGGCCGTTTCACTTGCCGATATTCTGGCAACGGGAGAGCGATTTCCACGACGGTAAACCACGCGGACCACACGGCTGTCCGAATTTCCCCACCACTGATCGCCGTATTCGATCATATATAATGCGCCGTCGGGTCCAATTTTCATGTCTATGGGACGGCGTAATGGTTGGTCTGGCAGGAAGGACGCAATCTTTGGCGCCTCGAATTCAAGATC
>JAJFLS010000408.1 GCA_021772595.1 Opitutales bacterium | reverse complement strand
ATCATTTCGATATGTATTTCATTTTTTCCTACGGATTGCACGGATTTTCACGGATGATTCGAGATTCACTTCCCACTATTATTTCTTAGTTGCGAGAAGATCACTCTGCTTGAGGTTTTGTCATCGCTCTCTTCCTTCGTCGCCCTTTGGGCTATGAAGGACGCGGGCGTTCGCTTGTTCCTTCCTGCGTCAGGAAATAGGTTTCCGCTTCCGTCTACGCACTGCTGCGAGGAGACAAGCCGCGAAAACGTGGGACTCGAATCCCGCCGATTCAAAGAGTGAAAAGCTCAGCCTAATTCATGTCCGGGTAGAGCCGCCAGTCGCCTGGCGACACCCCCACAGACCCGGACGAGCGCAATTAACGCATCCGGTTCCTCGATGACATGGGTTCGCTAAAGGTTAAAACTGCATTGCTCCACCAATCGTTGCTTATGAACGATCCGCGGAGGCGGCAGCTTTAGATACTCGCTAGTCAGCTTATTGAACCGAGCCCATTTCATCCCGTTACGTTCGCGAGAACGTCGATTGAGCCAGTATCGCCAGCGCTGTTTCACGAAGTGCAGGAAGCGAGAGAGACTCTCGTAGTTTCCCTGCACCCCATAGTAGCCGTAATGGCCGAGCAACTTCTTGCTCAGCCTCTCATGCTGCCACTTCAGCGGACGATGACGGTTCTCTTTGCACCATTGATGGATCTCCTTCAGGCTTCGAGTCAGCTTCTTCGAAGCGGTCTTCTTCTTCGCCGCAAAACCGTTGTTACGGGTCTTGCCCCAATAGTGGGTGAAGCCGAGAAAATCAAAAGTCTCCGGCTTCCTCCCGCTCTTCCATGGATGACGGAAGTCCACAATGCGCGTCTTTTCGGGATGGATGGTCAGGCCGTACTCCTCGAAGCGGACCGAGAGAAGCTCGAGCATACGCTCGGCGTCCTCCCTGCTCTCCAAGAGAAGCACGAAGTCGTCGGCGAAACGCACCAGCTTGGGCGAACCCTGAAGCTGAGGAGCAATCTCCTCGACGAACCAACTATCTAACACCTCATGCAAGTAGATATTACTTAACATGGGCGATATCACGCCGCCTTGCGGCGTTCCTGTATCGGAGTAGCTGATACGACCGGCTTCCAGCGTTCCCGCCTTGAGCCATTTTCCTATCAGTCGCAGCAACACTCCATCCTTTACCCGTTGGCGAATGATCGCTCGCAAGCGATCATGGGGTATCGTGTCGAAGTACTTGCGCACATCCACATCGACAACCCAACAGCCGTCGCGCTCCACAATATGCTCGCGAATCGTCGCGAGCGCCTGATGAGCGGAACGTCTGTTTCTGAAGCCATAGGAACCGTCGTCGAAGCACGCTTCGTAGATCGGTTCCAACAGCATTACGACAGCTCGCTCCAGCACCTTGTTCTCGGTCGTGGGAATCCCGATGGGACGCAATTCCTTGCCATCCTTCGGGACGTACCCACGCTTCACCGACGGAGCCCGGTACTTCCCGCTCTTCACGCGTTCCAATAGGTCGCAGAGGTTCTCCTCCAGACGCTCGCCGTAGGCGGCCACACTTTGGCCGTCCACGCCGGTGGCGCTGTTCCTGTTGAGACGACGGAAGGCTTCATGCAGCCAGACCAAATCGATGTTGTGACTCAAAGTGCTCAGCGGGCTATCGCCATACTTCTTCGCCATTTCAGCGATGCGCTGCTGTCTCGTTAACACGCTACCTAGCGGCCGTTTCTCCGCCGCGTGTCGACCAGAAGCGCTTCCATGCCTCGGCAGCTTATCCCCTTCGCTAATCACAGGCTCCTCATGGGTTGAGTTTCCCTGCTTTCAAACGCTAGTATGAGGCTGCTAAGACTGCCAAGAACGCCAAAGCCGCATCCTCGCCTCCGGCTCGTTTGCGGCCTCTGCCCGCAAGCGGGCAGAACGTCTTGGCTATCACAGGTTCCCAGGCTATCCCAATGCTTCTCTGCCCTGCTCAACGACCCCGGCCGGACCAGAACGCGCGTGGCCTGCCATGCATGAAGCGATGGACTTACTTTGCGCGAATCGGTGCTGCCCTCCCTGACACAAGCAGGAAGGCTCCAGCGAACATCAAATTTTCGAGGTTCAATCACACGGCTTCGAAGCTCGCTCCATACGCTTCGCGCCGCCATTACTGCAAATCCAGCTAACGCTGGACTACGGCTACGCAATGTTCGCTTCCGGGTGGCTGCCAACCTTTCCCGAGCGGGGGTGAATACCCGCTGGATAGCTTCTCTAACTTTCATATTTCGGTATGTATCATAATAATCCCGCTACACTGGGTTTAGCCTGTCGCGATGTGCCTATTTGTGTGCATGGCTTAACAGCACAACTGCAAGTTCCTTGCCTATCAAAGACTTGCAACTCTTCAAGTGGAGGTTCGAGTCCTACCCCCATTTGATCCGTGGGCAACATTTGGTTGAGGCCTTGGCTGCTGTAGGCAATCCGAGGGCGATAAACAAATAAGCTAAACGCTAGAGTGGTTTCGCGTTTTCGTAGACTTCGCTTTTCGAGCCAAGCTTGCGCGTCTCGGCGCCTACTTCTTCAAGGAATCCCACCATTTTGGAATGCAGCTCCTCGGCCTTGTCTCTCATCGTTTTGGAAAGATCTTTCGTTTCGCCGATGTCCTTGGAAATATCGAAAAGTTCCAAGCGGTTTTTACCCCAAGTCTTCACGAGCTTGTAGTTTCCGAGTATCAGGGAAGTTTCCGCATCTCGCACGACTGCTTGATGGAAAACGAAAAACGGGTTGTTCCGCTTAACTTCGCCCCGTCCGCCGTTTAGCAGCATCTGTTTTAGACTTCCGCCATCCAACGCGTTGGGAAGCGGTTTCTTGTAGCCTGCGAGATCGGCCAGCGTCGGGAAAATGTCCAGTCCTGTTGCAGGCACGTCGCTAATACCGTTTTTCTGGATACCAGGACCCGCCACGATGAAAGGCACGCGAATGCCCCCTTCATACATGGATCCTTTTCCGTCACGCAGCGGGTGATTGCGATGCTCTTCCGGTTCGTCCTGACCGGGAATCCCGTTACGGCCTCCATTGTCGGACAGGAAGAAAATGTATGTGTCGTTTTGCAGCTCTAGAGCTTGGATCGTATCGAGAAGAAATCCGATGCCTGTATCCAAATCGCTGGTCATCGCGGCGAACGCGGGCATGGAATGCTTCTTCCCCTTTTTCCAGACGCTTGTCTCCTTGAATGATTCTTCCCGATAAAAAATATCGAGGTGGACCGCATAGTGGGAGACTTGCAGATAGAAAGGCCGTCCCGCTTTCGACTGATTTTCTATGAAGTCGCAACTGCGCTCCGTGATTCCCCAAATCAACTTAGGATCCTCCTTAGCCGACGGACCACCGCTGCCCTTGCCTCCGCCGGTTCCGTTGCCGGTGAGTCCATCACTGATGTCGTATCCCATTTCCTGCGGTTCGACGTCGTCGAAGCGCATGTCCCATTTACCAAAGTGCGCCGTCCGGTAGTTCGGGTCCGCTTGCTTTAGCATGCGCGGGATGCTCAATTGCTTCCGATAGGCGCCCGTCCAGTTTCGCTGGTCCTTCTGGTAAATATGACGAGCGGGGGTTTGCCCGATCAGGATGCTTCGGCGGGTCGGACAGCAAAACGGCGCGGGCGAGTACCCCTGTGTGAATCGAGTTCCGAGCGTGGCCAGCCGCTCGATATTCGGGGTTCGATAGTAATCGCTTTTCGTCCGCTCATCGTCGGGCTTGATTTGGAGAGAACTGCCGACCCAGCTTTGATCGTCGGTCAAAATGACGACGAAATTGGGAGAAGCTGCAGAGGCCGCGATCGAGCCCAACAGGAGGGCAGAACCGATGCGATAAAGGAGTTTCGAGATCATCGTTATAACTATGGGTCCGTTTTTAGTTTTTATCGAGTCCGTCTTTTGGCTGATTCCAGAGTCGGAAGGGGTCGTCGTGGCGACGCATTTCCGACAGAAGGAGGGCTTCCATTTCGTTAAGCTTTTTAGCGTATTTCGGATTTCCGGCCAAATTTGTCTGATTCGGTTTTGGAGCAAAGCCCGTCAGCGCAATGACTGCCGGATCATGATGCTGAGGGATGAGTTCGTCTGGGTTTTCGGCCAAATTGAAGAGCTGCGTTTTCCGATATTTACCATCCATGACATCGTATTTAAGGAGCTTCCAATCGCCTTTTCGCACACTGCGCAATCCGGGTCGGGTTTCGGCGCTGAATACACCGTACATAACATCGCGAATCGTCTTCTGTTTCCCGAGGAGTACGGGTTTGAAGCTTATTCCTTCATTCGTATCCGGTGCCTCGATACCTGCGAGATCGCAAATAGTAGCAAGCGTATCGAGCAAGTACAGATTCCCCGGCGCTCTCGAGCCAGACGCGATTCCAGGACCTTTCACGATAAACGGTACGCGCCAACTGTGTTCGTAGAGATTTTGTTTTCCCTGTAATCCGTGCCGCCCAATCGCTATCCCGTGATCGGAGGTATAGATGATGTATGTATTTTCCAATTCTCCCATAGCTTCAAGCTTTTCAAGCACTCGGCCAATCTGGATATCGATATTCTCACTACAGGCAAATTCGCGTCCGAGCTCATTGCGAATGGTGCGTTCATCGCGGTTTTTCCAGACTCCGCTAACGCGTTCCTCGTCACGCGCTCCGGGAAGGCGAAAAGGAAAGGGATGCCCTGGCAAGTAATTGGCCGGCAAAGGAGGCTGTTTGGGATGCGCTGCAGGGAGCGTGTCCGGATCGGTGTGGTTGACCGCTCCGTATTTCGCAAGCAGCTCGGTCTTGCCATCGCGCGTGTCGTGCGGGTGGGAAAATCCGAAGTAGATCAGGAACGGATCGGTGTCGTTTTCCGCTTCTCGTTCGCCAAGGTAATCAAGAACTTGCTCTCCGTGCCAAGCACTTCCGGTATCGTCTGTGCCGCCCCGTTTATCCGCGTCGCGGCGCACGGTGAATTGAGCATTCGCGGCCTCATAGCTATTTCCATTCTTGCAGGTCCGCATCGTATCGTATCCGGCACGATTGAAAACAGCGGCCATCGTATTTCGCGCGATGTCGAGAGGCACCATTTCGGGATTGTCGAAATGCGGATTGTTGTCTCGGCCCGGACGGTTTGGAGCATGCCATAGAGTCCGGCCGGACATGATCATATGCCGCGACGGTACGCAAACCCCGCTCACCCAAGCGCCCATATGATACGCCTGGTCGAGCACCATGCCTTCCGCGGCGAGTCGGTCGATATAGGGCGTATTCAAAATTGAGTTCGGATCGTAAACCTTCAAATCAAACGGCGATTGATCGTCGGCCAGGATGAAGAGGATGTTGGGCTTGTCCTGAGCTTGTCCAAGCGGCTTTTCGGCACCCGACAACGGCATCGCCAGAAGCGCAAGAGAGATGAGCGCAAGGAGGTAGTTTTTCATGGCAGCGATCAATCGGCAGTTCCGTTCGACGATAAGAGGTTGCATCAAGATCACGCGCCAAACAACTACCAAATCGACTTGCCTACCACTGCTCGGCAACCCGGCTCTCATCGTCGACCGCAGTATCGTAGTAGTAATGCGAGCACGGGATGAAAATGCGTTTCTCGACGGTCTCTCCTTCTAGATGCCGGATAAAAGACTGGACGGTCCCGATCGCCATCTTTCGAGGGAATTGCTGAGGCGAATCGTAAAGCTTCTTATCGAACACCCCTTGCTTCCCTGCGGGCGATGCATCGAAGGCGACAATCGTAATCTGATCCGTCATATTCGCTTTGGCCACCGCTGCGTAGGCGCCCAAGCCGGAGGGATCGTTGATCGCGAAGATTCCCACGATATCCGGATGCGCCTGCAAGATATCGGTCGTCACCGCAAAACCCTCGTTTCGATTTCCTTTGCCGTTAAGCTCGGTCACGATCTCGAGATTGCTCCCGTTCTTCGAAAGGTATTCCTTAAACCCCTCTACGCGAAGGATGCACGACGACACTTCCGGCAATCCGACAATCGCAATCTGCCCTCGATTGCCCGTGGCCTTCATCATGCTTTTTCCGGCCAGCAGCCCTCCTTGAAAATTGTCGCTTCCTATATGCGAAACAACCAATTCCTTCGCTTCATCGTCATCTATTTGAATGTCGAAGGTAAATACAGGAATGCCGGCGGCATGAGCTTTGCGAACCCCTTCGGCAGCCGCTTTCGAATCTGCGGGATTCAAGAAAATCGCGTCGTAGCCCTGAGCCACGAAATCGGAAATCTGCGCGTTTTGGGCGGCTCCATCGTTGGCTCCATCCAGAGCGACTAGCTTGTATCCATATTTTCCGGCTTCTTCCTCCATCACGTTCGCGATGAGCTTGAAGAACGGATTGGTTAATGACATGCAAGTCATGCCGATTTTACCGCGTTCTTCGACGGCAGACGCGCCGTCCTCGCCGGTAGTTCGAGAGTCCGAACAAGAGGCGATGAAAAGAGCGATAAGGGATAGAAGAAAAGAAGGGATTATTCGAGCAGCCATAGGAGAGAAGATAAAAGACTAGAATGCTGACGCGCGCAACTTCGGAAATTCATCCTCGTCAGCTTCCCGAAAGAAACTGCCGGATTCCTCCGCTTTGTCGCGCTTTATCGAGGAGCACCGCCAGCACGATGACGCCTCCCAGCGTAAACATCTGCGTGTAGCTTTGGATGCCGAGCAAATTCATTCCGTTCTGAATCACCGCAATTATAAACGCGCCGATCAAGGTGCCGAGCACCCTGCCCGATCCACCCGAAAGGCTGGTGCCACCAACGACGACCGCCGCAATTACATAGAGCTCGTACATGTTGGCCATGTTGGGCGCAGCCGCCCGTACAAGCGACGCTTGTAAACAACCTCCGAGTCCGGCGGCGAGCCCGCTAACGGCGTAGACGAACGCGATGACTGCGCGAACCGGAACACCGGTCAATCGAGCGGCCTCAGCATTGCCACCCACCGCGTAAATATAGCGACCGTATCGTGTGTGCGTCATGAATACATGCGCGAAACCATAAATCAGAACCAAAAGGATAACCGTGTTCGGAACTCCCGCCAATCGCCCCTGGGCCAGCCAGACAAAGGAGTCCGGAACCTGATCAATGGAAAAGCCGCCCGTGGTCATAAAGGCCAATCCCCTGGCCATCATCATGATTCCGAGCGTCACGATAAACGCCGCCACCTTGAACCGCGAAACAATCCCGCCCGCCATCAGCCCGATCAATCCACAACTAACGATGCCAGCGAAAAATCCCAGCGCCACAGCCCAACCCGACGCGTCTGGACCTCCCAGGAGCTTGACCACCGAAGCGCTAATCACTGCCGAAAGCGCGATCAGGCTGCCCACGGAAAGATCGATTCCCGCCGTGATAATTACCAAGGTCATCCCAATTGCGATTATCGCGATGACGACAATGCGCTCCACAATCGCGAGGAGGTTCGACGCTTTGAGAAAATCCGGCCAGAGCCTTTCGCTGGGTGTCGCAATTCTGGAGTCGGCGAACGCCGGATAGTTCACGCCGATCTGATCCAACACGAGCCACTTGGCCGCGTCTCCGCTTGTGACCACGCCACCGAGCTGACCGCCCTCCGTCGCCAACGCGTCCAGTGCCAGCCGCAAATCACGCGGGCTGCCCACAACCATTCGAGCATTCACGAGGCCGTTGGCCCGAACTTTTGAATACACGCTTTCGGCTAGTTCAGCGGAACCAGTATTCGCCGCCCCGACAATAAATATCGTTAGAGTTGATGGTATCTGATGCATCACTACATCCACCATTTCCGAGACTGCCTGGGGGCCTTCGCCTGACTGCCGTTTCAATGTGAGCACGCTAAACAATGCGCAAAGAGCGACCAGCGCGACCGCCATGCCGTAGTCGCCTAATCGGATCTTCGGAAAACTAAGAGACTTCATGCTCATTCTTCCGAATCCAATGCCATGCCTAAAAGCTGCTCCTGCGTCGCCGATTGCCCGCGCTCAACCTCTCCTTGGATGCGTCCCGATCGCATTACGATAATCCTGTCACTCATGCCTATCACTTCCGGTAATTCGCTACTGATCAACAACACCGATTTCCCTTCGGCGACTAGCTGATTTATCAGCAAATAGATCTCGTACTTGGCCCCCACATCGATTCCGCGGGTCGGTTCGTCGAAGATGAGGATGTCCGCATTTCGCTGAAGCCATTTCGCGAGAACGACTTTTTGCTGATTGCCGCCCGACAGGTTTCCCGCCCTTTGAGACGGCCCGGAGACTTTGATATTCAGGCTTCCCACATACGCCTCGAACGCGGTTTGCTCCTGGCCTTGATCGACGAAGAAATTCCGCACAAACGCCTTCAAATTCGGAAGCCCGAAATTTTCTCGCGCCGAGTGAATCAAGATCAGCCCTTGGTCCTTCCGGTCCTCGGTGAGCAAGCAAATCCCCCGCTCGATCGCTTCGCGCGGGCGACCCATTTCGATTGCTTTCCCATCCAGAAACACGCGTCCGGAATCCGCCTTGTCCGCTCCGAAAAGAAGCCTCGCGGTCTCCGTTCTGCCGGAGCCAACTAGACCCGCGATTCCGAGCACTTCCCCAGCTCGCAGCTCGAAGCTCACATCCTGGACCGCTTGGCCTCGCGAAAGTCCTTCCACCTTCAAACGCACCGGGCCAATGGCCGAATCTCGTTTAGGAAACTCCTCATTCAACGGCCGCCCGACCATCCATTCGATTAACTGATCCTTCGAAAGACCCGCCATTTCGGATTCCTCGGCAACCGTTTCCCCATCGCGAAGCACCGTAATGCGGTCGGCCAGGGCGAGCACTTCCTCGAGCCGATGGCTGATATAGATGATAGCGATTCCCTGTTTCCTAAGGTCGCCAATGATAGCGATGAGCTTGTCGACTTCCTGTTGACTCAAGGCCGCCGTAGGTTCGTCCATCACGATGATCCGCGCGTCGGACGCGAGCGCCCGCGCGATCTCTACGGTCTGTTGCTCGGCCACCGTCAATTCGCGACAACGGGCCTTCAAATCGATGTCCATCCCAAGACGCTCGAACAGCTCCCGCGCCCGCGTCTCCTCTCCGCGATGATCGAGGAAACCGCGACGCGTCTCTTCCTTTCCCAAATAGAGATTTTCGCGTGCGGTGAGGTTCGGGGCCAAGCTGATTGCCTGATGGATTATCGCGATCCGTTCCGATTGGGAGATCGCGGGAGAGCGAAGCGAGACCGTTCGGCCCTCGATGCTCACCTCGCCCGAGTCCGGCAAATGGGCACCTCCGAGCACCTTAATCAAAGTGCTTTTGCCCGCCCCGTTTTCGCCGATGAGCCCGAGAACCTCTCCCTCTCGCAAGACCAAGGACACCCCTTTCAGCGCCTTCACCCCAGGGAAGGACTTCACGATATTCTTCATCTCAAGGATGGGCTTTTTGGAATCAGCAGATCGAGATAACATAAAGGGGTAAACGGTCGCTTAAATTGTATCAGGGATAGACCGCCTTGGAGCAAGCCCAAGCATTTTGCCGCCTCGCGGTTGCCGGGTGTAAGCTACGACCTCCTGCTCAGCGGGACGGCGTGGATCCGCATAGCGCATAGGCATCAATTTAACGGACTCACCAAATTGTAGGAGCCTGCTTGCAGGCGATTTCCTTAACCGTCAATCGGCGAAATAAGCGCCTGCAAGCAGGCTCCTACACTCGGCGAATCCAAAATCAGAAATCCGTATCGCGCTCCGCCAAGTCGAGCTCCTTGATCCAGATGTTGCGATAGCGAACGTCGTGCCCTTCCGCCTGAAGCTTGAGCCCTCCGGGACGATCCGTGATGCCGAAGCCTTTGTCGTTGCCGCCATCGAGGCCCGAGTTCGCCCCACCCCAGACCTTGTTGATCGTCTGGTTCGTGTGGACCTTTTGACCATTGAAGTAAACGGTCGCGATTGGCTTCTCAACCAATTCCCCATCCTTGAACCGGGCCGCCCTGAACTGGATGTCGTACGCATTCCATTTTCCAAGTCCGTTGTAGGCGTGATAGGGTGACTCCGTTTCGTTAATGATCGCAGCCATGCCGTGCTTGGTTTTGTCGCCATCGAGGATTTGTATCTCGTACCGGTTCTGCAAATACACGCCGCTATTGCCGCCCTCGGTCGTGATCAGAAATTCAACATGGACCCGCTTGTCGCCGAACTTCTTCTGCGTAACGATATCCGCCGCTCCATACAAGCCGCCCGCTGCCGACGGATCATTCGCGCTGACCGCCGATCCCTCGTCAACCGGATCGTCGACGACTTCCCATTTTATCGGCAGCGCCGCCTTCAATCGCGGCCCCTCCCAATAGGTCCATTTAGCGTCGAGCATCTCTCGAGAACCATCGAAGTACAGCGCGGCGCCCGATTCAGGAGCGGCTCCGATGCCGATGTTGAAAGTTGAAGACGACTCGGAACAGCCAGCAAAAAGCAAGCCGCTCGCCAGCGCCAATAAAGCTAGAGAAAACGATTGGGACTTCATGCCGCAATCGATTAGAGCAAAGCCCAACTAGACACAAGACCGCACCCATACATTTAGCGCTAGGAGGTAGGGAAGAGTGAGCCGGTCATACAAATTAGCGCGAACGGAGGACAGAGCCGGTCCTCCCTACCATTCGAATAAGGCTATATTCGGATAAGAGTGTTTTAAAAGTCAGTTCGGCGAATTGCTGGAACGGGGCGGCGCCCGTTCACTACCCTGAAATTCCTTTCAAACAGGTAGCGTTCGGGCGCCGTCCCGAATGAATTTTCATCTATTTAACAGTCTCTAAGCAGCCGAGAAAAGTAGCGAGTTGCGGCTATGCTGCTCCAGAATCTCCGTGGTTTATGGATCGATTGACTCAACCTTCCAGGCTTTGAAATTCCGAATGGATCCGCCTGCCAGGCCGGGGTTCAGACCGATCTTCGATTTCTCGACATTCAACGCGGAATGCTCTCCTTCGATCGTCTTTCCAGCGACCGTGGCTCTTGTTCTCCCGCCTAGGACTTCAAGACGCATCTTATACCAAACGCCTCCCTTTAGATCGAGGGGCTCGAGTCCGAACTCGACGTCCTCCTCGATTTTCGCGTCTTGGTCTTTTCGAAGATGCTGAAGCGTGAATCCTACCGGACGAAAGGTCGAAGACACATTGGCAGTCGATTGAATATTGTGCCCTCGGTAGTCTGCATGATCCAGGAATATGCGGAAGTGGCGGTTCGGCCCTTCTTCAAGGGGAAGCTTAAACTCACACTCGATGATGATATCGGTTACCGGAGCGATGTAGGTCAGCACCGGTCCATGGCCGTGTTCAGGAACGTTGACCGCGAGAAGGGAACCATCGGATTGCAGCGACCAGTCGCCAAAGCTTATTCTTCGCGTCCAGCCACCTTTGAGATCGACTTGCTCGTGCCTGACGAGAGATCCCTCAAACGGACTGTCCAAAACCAGCGTCCCCTTCTTCGCCAAAGGACCGGCTAGAGTGGTTACTGACAACAATAAGGCAACGGCTACGAGGGAATTGAGGAAACGAACGATTGGCATGCTTAGTTGTCTATTTTGTGACGCTCTCAGGCAAGCTTCCAGTTAATCGCTTGCCCTTTCCACTTCATACTATTCCGCGACGCCAAAAACCGCAAAGCGGCGCGAATCACAGATCGTTGTCTCGAACTGCTTCCAGCTTCGCTACCATCCTGGCTTTGAACTCGTCTACCTTCGGGGCGTACTCCGGGTTAACTGCCAAGTTCGTATATTGCTCGGGATCCTTATTGATGTCGTAGAGTTCGATTCCGCCTGACGCATCTTCTTCGTATTGAATGTAAGCCCAGTCGTCCGTACGCAGCAGAAAGCCTTTTCGCATCGGCGCCACGCTGAACGCGGCATCGCGAACCTTGTATTCAGGATTCTTAAACACGGGCGAGATGTCTTTACCCTGTAGACGATCCTGCGAGGGCAATCCGCACAGCTTCGCCACGGTCGGATAGAGATCCAGCAATTCCGTGAATGAATGGCATACTGCGGGCTCTTGGCCAGGCACGCGAATGATCAACGGGACGCCCGAGGATTGATCCAGCAGACTGACCTTGGCCCAGAAATCATGTTCGCCCAGATGATAGCCATGGTCGCTGGTGAAGATGACGATGGTATTGTCTTCCTGCCCAGACTGCTTCAAGGCATCCAGCACCTTGCCCACTTGCCTGTCCATAAAAGCGACCGAGGCATAGTAGCCGCCGACGGCTTTCTTCTGGCGGCGAACATCCATTTTCATGTTCACGCTGGTCTTGTAGTTGATTCCTGGTTTCGGGATGTCATCCCAATCGCCATCCAGTTTTTCGGGCAAGACCATGTCGTCGTATGGCATATAGTCCTTGTAGTATTCGCGGGGCGAAACGAAGGGCACGTGGGGGCGCACGAATCCGACCGCGATAAAGAAAGGTTCGTCTTTATGCTTTCCGATTAACTCGACGGCTTTGGCCGATGTTTTGCCATCGGAGTGGATCATGTCATCGCCGTCCGCTTCGACCACGACAAAAGTATTGCCGCCCTTCACGGGCAGCGTGCCGTCAGGATTCCCCTCCAAGGTTTCGCCAGTTCCAGGAGCTTTCCACTCGGGACCCGGACTGTTGAATCGTTCGGTCCACGAGGCTTCGTCATCCGCGCCGTGTCCTCCCTCTTCAATTCCGCCAGGCACGCCCATATGGAAGATCTTGCTGACGCGAGCGGTGTAGTAGCCGTTGTTTTTGAAATGTTCGGACCACATCGCTCGGTCGCCGATTTGCGGGCGCGGATTTTTGTATCCCAGAGCGCCCGTAGCATGGGGATAATAGCCCGACATGAACGAGGCACGCGAGGGTCCGCAATAGGTCCCCTGGCAGTAAGCACGCGAAAAGAGCGTTCCCGTATCGGCCAGCCTATCGATATTGGGCGTTTTGCAAACCGTGTTGCCGTAACACGAAAGCGCCGTCGGCGTCAGATCATCAGAGATGATGAACAGTACATTGTATGGTTTGGATTGCTGCCCATAAGCCAGTGTAGCGCCCACAAGCGCGAGCGATGAGCAAAGAAGGAGTAGGGATTTTGCAGAATGAGTCATAACAAAGCTTCCGATGCAGGAAATCGCATCCATGCTGGAACGCGAGAGCATTCACGTTCTACCTGTTCGTCGTAGAGCATCATCCGCGTCGTCAAAGGCGAGTCCCTCCCGCTGGGGTATCCAAAATAATTCAAGACGGCTTGCGGGACGGAGTAGCTACACCGGGAATCCGGTGTGGATAATTCACAAGCCCCCCTCAATAAAGGCGCGAATTAGACGCCTATGCCCGCAGCAGGAGCCAGACTCCGATCGCAGTCCTAGGGAGATCGGACGAAGCCGCGAGCGAAGTCAAAAATGCAAAGTATTAAGTTGAAAATGCTTAGGTTTCTCGAGGCGACGTAACCTACAATGTTTTAGATGCGCCCGCAAAGCGAATCAACGAATATCATGGATACGATCATAAAGCCAATTTTGGACCCGGAGTTCGCTCCGTCCGCAATCTGGAACAAGGAATATCGAGAACAGGTTGCGGCATCGTCAGATCCGGGCGACGTCGCATTGGCGCTGGTGAGGCCCGACGAAACCTGCTCGCTCTATCGAATTCAAATACTTCCACTGACAGCAGAAAACGAAGCCCGGACGCTTCGTTACCTCGAGCGCATCCTCAAATTCCTGCTATGGCAGCGGGGGGCTTGCAAGGTGCTGATCAGCGGTTGCAGCCCTTTGGCAGAAAAACTGTCGGCCATTTATTCAGACAAGGGCGCCCGCAGTTTCGACTACCATTTTTTTGGCGAAAAGGTCTACGGCCATCCGCTGGAAATCGAGCAGCGCGCAGCGGCAGACTTGCCTCAGCCCAACGAACAGGAAATCCGGATGGGATACAACTTGGACGGCTGCCGCATTGGCTTCGACCTCGGCGGTAGCGACCGCAAATGCGCAGCCGTTATCGATGGCGAAGTCGTATTTTCAGAGGAGGTGGAATGGAATCCCTATTTCGAGAACGATCCCAACTATCATATCGCAGGGATCAACGATACGCTGAAACGCGCCGCTGCTCACCTTCCCCGAGTAGATGCGATCGGCGGCAGTGCTGCAGGCGTCTACGTGAACAACGAAGTGCGTGTCGCCTCGCTTTTTCGAGGCGTCTCGCCGGGCGATTTCGATACCAAAGTCCGCCGCTTGTTTTTCGACCTAAAGGAAGAGTGGCAGAACATCCCATTCCAAGTGGTGAACGACGGCGAGGTCACGGCGCTGGCGGGATCCATGTCGATGGGCGAAAACGCGGTGCTCGGAATCTCGATGGGCACCAGCCTGGCAGCCGGCTACATAACTCCCGAAGGAAGCATCACTCCGTGGCTGAATGAACTGGCCTTCGCGCCGGTCGACTACCGCGAGGATGCGCCAGCCGACGAATGGTCAGGCGACCTCGGCTGCGGCGTACAGTATTTGACGCAACAAGCCGTGGCGCGCCTTGCTCCGCTGGCAGGAATTGACTTTCCAGCAGGCACGCCATTCCCAGAGCAGCTCGTCGAAGTGCAACGCCTAATGGCCGAAGGCGATGAACGCGCCGCGAATATATACTCCACTATCGGCACCTACCTTGGCTACAGCATCGCCCATTACAGCGAATTCTACACGATCCGAAAAATTTTGCTGCTCGGTCGCGTGACCAGTGGACAGGGTGGCACAGTCATCATTGAAAAAGCGCGCGAAACGCTCGATGCGCTATTCCCCGAATTAGCGGGACAAATCGAATTCGTCACGCCCAGCGAAAAGGAAAAACGGCATGGCCAAGCCGTGGCCGCCGCAAGTCTTCCATCCATAGGATAAAAGCCATGAATCCCTATCTCAATTTTGTCGAAGGCGTACTGGCAGGCGTCGAAGCGGCGCGAGGAACGACCGTATCCGGAAAAACGGAGCCCATCCAATCCAGCTCAAAAGTATTGCTTTTCTCGCCTCACCCCGACGACGAATGCATCACCGGCGCCCTGCCGCTGCGATTGACAAGAGAGCTCGGAAAGCAAGTGATCAATATTCCCGTAACCTTCGGCAGCAATGTGGAGCGGCAGGCTGGGCGTGCCCAAGAATTGAAAGATGCCTGTGGATATCTCGGATGGGAAATATTCCAAGGACGAGACAGCTTCCGATCCTTGGACGTTTCAGACGTCGTTCGAATTCTGGCAAAATTTCAGCCGGAGATTATTTTCGTTCCGCATTCCGAGGATTGGAACTCGCGGCATATCTCGACCCACTTCCTCGTTATGGACGCATTGAAACAAACGGATGCCGCCTTTACCTGCACCGTGATCGAAACCGAATTTTGGGGCGCGATGGACGATCCCAATCTCATGGTCGAATCGGACGCCCAAACCGTAGCCGAGCTCGTAGCAGCAACTTCACTGCACGTTGAGGAAGTGGCGCGCAATCCGTACCACCTACTGCTCCCGGCTTGGATGCAGGACAACGTTAGGCGTGGCGCCGAGCTTGTCGGCGGCCAAGGTGGCGCAGCCCCGGACTTCTCTTTTTCCACTCTCTACCGCCTGCGCAAATGGCAAGGCGGAGAACTGATTGATGTCCTTGAAAAAGGAACACCGCTACCAATGGGAGCGGATAATTTGAAGAAACTATTAAGCAATTGATGTATTGCTAAATCGGATAGGTATCCATATTTCGGGTACTACTGTGAAACCTGCCATCGTTCGAGAATCCTCCAAGAGATTGTTGAATAAGTCAGTTATACTCCGCGGCATCATAAATCTTAGTTTTCATTTGTAGTGTGAATATTACTACACTAGATTTTCCACCATGAAACGACT
>JAJFLS010000407.1 GCA_021772595.1 Opitutales bacterium | reverse complement strand
GTCGAAGAAATCGGAGAAAGGCTGGCCGGTCTGCTCGGCTTGCTCCTTGGCTTCGTTGATTCTGTCGAGGCCTTCTTGTCCGTTAGTGGCCAGCGTGATGTTTGTGAAGCCGACTTCGGACAGCTGAGAGTGGACCATTTTGCGGATCATCGCGGAATCCTCGGCGAAGAGGATTTTGATGTGGTCGCGCGGCTTGTACTTATCTTCGATGTTCTTGAGCTTTTCGGCGTCCACTCTGATTCCGAGATTCGGATTCACCAAGGTGAGAATGTACTCCAGGTCCAGCACGAGTACGAGACGGTCGTCCAAGCGGATGGTTCCGTTCACGAAAGGGTTGTCTTGGCTGAAGCTAGTGGCGATCGGCTCGAATTTCTTCCAGGAAACGCGATGGATGCGCTCGGCCCCGTCGATCGCGAACGCGACGGTCTGGTCGTTGAACTGGGTAACGAGCATCAGCGAACGGTGCTCGTCGCCGAGCTCTCCTTCGATCCCGAGAATCTGCCGCAGGTCGATCGTCATGATCGGCTTTCCACGGTAGGTGATCGATCCCAAAACGCCTGGAGGCGGGAGATCGGCCCGAGTGATTTTAACCTGATCGCGCTGGATGATCTGGTTAACCTTGGCGACATTCACTCCATAGTGATGTCCGCCAATATTGAATTCGAAAATTTCTACTTCGTTAGTGCCAGCTTCGAGAAGAATCTCGCTGCGCTGAGTCGGGGTAGGTGCTGTACTGTTTTCTGATGCCATGATAGCTTAGGGTGATCAGTGGGTTGAGGTTTGCGCGAATTGCGCAACAGCGCGGAATCGCAAAGGGTCTTGCTCAGTCCATCGACCTCCGAAAACCTGCACTTGAGAGGGAAACAGCGAAATTTGCTAAAAAACGCTAAAGCTCTCTTTATTTAAGGTATTCCAGCGTTTCATTTGAATGCAGGAGCCTGTTTGCAGGCGAATCACCAACATGAGGTTCTCGCCTGCGAGTAGGCTCCTATATTGAAAGAAAACGCCCCTTAATCCTCTTTCGTGTCCGGCGTCTCGATCTCGAAGCCGTGGAGCTTCTCGTCGTCTTCCGGAGTGGTGAGCACCTTGATGACGCACCATACGAAGAGGGTCGATACAGAGCCGACCGACAAAATCATGATTATCCAACCGCCTTCAGTCATTTCGATTCCTCCTTGGTTTCGCTAGTGTTGAACTTCCCGTTGTAGGTGACGATCAACACGAATACAAGCGTCAGAATAACGATCCCCACGCTCATGATGGCGACTGGTTTTGGCTCGATGAACAGATCGACTATGTAGCCGCTGTACTTCTTTGGGCCTCCGCCGAACTGGTAGCCCAAGACGCTAGTATAGAGCCAGGCCGAGAAGATCGTTACGAGGAAAACGGGGCTGACGTATTTCATGACGAATTTGAAGACTGGAGGGATGCGGATCGCAGCGCCTTCGTGAACTTCCTTGAACCCTTTTTCGATCCCTATCACCCAAGCGAAGGCGATGATTTCCACGGTGGCCAAGACGACCATCAGCAAGTTCGTGACCCAGAAGTCGAGCGTGTCGAGCGCTTTCATATCCGCGCTAAAATAGACGACGAACCCGCAGCCCATCGCGGTGAACATTCCCAGGATCGCGACGCTTTGGTGGCGGTTTATCTTCAACGCCTCTTCGAGGAAAGCGATTCCCGGCTGAAGCATGGAGAGCGAACTCGTCACTGCCGCCAGAAAGAGAAGAAAGAAAAAGGCGAACCCGAAAAATTGCCCGCCCGGCATCTCGGAAAAGACCATCGGCAGCACGTTGAATCCGAGCCCGAAAGTCCCGGCTCCCGCTACTCCAGCGACACCCAGATAGGCGTAGCCCGCCGGAAGGGTGGTCAGGCCGCCCAGGCCGACTTCGCAAAACTCGTTCGTGGCGGTGGCGGAAATAGCGCTCAACACGATGTCGTCCTTTTTACGGAGATAGCTGGAGTAGGTGATTATGATGCCGAAGCCCACCGAAAGTGAGAAGAAGATCTGTCCGGCGGCCGCGAGCCAGAGCTGCGGATTGGCCAGTTGCTGCCACATGGTGATCAGCCGGACTTCGCGGTCGGGATTGTCGGCAACGGATGCGACCGCCTCCGCGACGGAGACTTCGCCGACGAATTCCTGGCCGGCTAGGGCGCTCCAGCTCTCGGCGCCGTCATCGCCCACGAGCCGCTCGTGCATGACCATCTTGTTCGGATTCCACATGAAGCCGAGGCCGTTGATGACGCTGTTCTCGGGCTTGTCCTCCACGGGAGCTCCGAGCGTGAGGACGCGGATGAGAATGACAAAGGCCAGCCCGATCAAGGTCGGCATCGCGTATTTGCAAAAGAGCTCGATCCCTTTTGAAAGCCCCCGGTAGATGAGGTAGAAATTCAGTATGAACACGAGTATCAGAAATCCGCCCACCGCGGTCAGGTCGAAGCCGATAGCGCTGCCGTCCGCGTCGCCGCCGATAAAGGTGTTCCAGAAGTTCCCGGCCTGATCCACGGAATTGAAATCCATGTTGCCGCTGAGGAAATTGACCGCGTAGCCCAAACACCACGCCTCGATGTAGACGTAGTACATGTAGATCACCACCGGGATGACGATGCCGATTGCGCCGAGGTAGCGAAACGAGGGCTTCTTCGTGATGCAGCCCAAAATGCCCGGGCTGGAATTGAATCCTAAACGTCCGCCCGTGCGTCCGAGCGACCATTCCGCCCAGCAGATCGGCAGGCCGATGATCAGGAGAGCCACGAAGTAGGCGATCATGAACGCGCCGCCTCCGTATTGGGCGGCTTGTCCCGGAAATCTTAGAAAATTACCAAGGCCAACCGCGCTGCCAGCGACAGCGAGGATAACTCCGATGCGTGAATCCCAAGATTCCTTGGGGGTAGAGGAACTCATGGGAAGAGTGTTGTAGGGATGCTTTGCCTGAATACCAGTAAAAAGAGTGGAGCTTTTCGAGAGGGTCGGGAGGACCGGCCTCGGTCCTCCGAACGCTGCCAACTAGAATGGAGGACCGAGCCGATTCTCCATCCCTTCAAATTGTGCGGCTTTGTATTACCATGGCACATGACGCTGGACTTCGCTGTCGGGACCTTTCTTTATTCGCAGATACGCTTCATGTTTCCCGTCGTCGACAGGTATATCTTATTTGAATGGCTCAAGATCTTCGGGCTGGTCCTTGGGGCGATGTTCGGCTTGCCGCTAATCGTCGAGGTGCAGGACAGTTTCACGGATCTGCTGGCCTACAACGCGTCGTTCGCGGAGATCGTGTTCTATTACATGGTGCTGCTGCCGAGCTTTTCGACAATTTCGGTGCCGTCCGCGATCCTGGTATCCATTTTGTACGCGCTCGGGATTCTGCATCGGAATAACGAGTTTCTCGCGTTTCGAGCGGCGGGGATGAGCGTTTCAAGAATCACGCGCACGCTGTGGCTCGCCGGCGTGGCGCTGTCGGTCGGGCTTTGGTTTTTGAACGCGAGCCTGATCCCCTGGTCCATCGAGCAGTCGCGCAAGCTGATGGACAATTTGGTGTTTTCGCACCAAGCCGAGACGGTCGGTTCAGACAAAGTAGGACTGGTCTACAATTTGGCCTTCGACAATCGAAAGGAGAACCGGATGTGGTTCATCAATCGTTTCAGCGAATACAACCAAACCGGGTTCGGCGTGACGGTTTCGCTGATGGATGAGGACCGCCATGAAGTGCGGCGCATAACCGCTCGGAGCGGCTATTTCAGCGAGCTCGATGGCTACTGGATTTTTCTAGAAGGGCGCGATAGTAGCTACGCGGCGGCCGATGGAGAGATGCTACGGACGCTGCCGTTCGAAAAGATCGAGGCGAAAGAACTGCATGACGATCCGCAATTGATGCTGCTTTTTGGCGAGCGTCCGAAAGATCTGTCCTTTCGCGAGCTCAAGCAGATCACCGATAACTTCACGATGGATGAGAATCCGAAGGTGCTCGATTACCTAGTTCGCATGCATGCATTGATGGCGGGCGCCGCGAGCTGTCTGATTGTGACGGGGCTGGCGATCCCTTTCGCGGTTTCGGGCGTGCGAGTGAATCCCGCGGTGGGCATATCGAAATCGATCGGTCTGTTTTTCGCGTACTATATTCTAACCAGCGTGCTGAATTCTTTCGGACAGCAGGAAGCCTTGTCGCCTGAAGTAGCCGCTTGGGCTCCGAACATTTTTATGGTCGTGCTGACCTATGTGCTCGTGCGGCGAGTGAGGTGAGGGAACCGAGACGAACCAATTACTGAATACATGAAACGAACGGAGATAGCAGAGCTGATTAATAGCGATTGTGAACGCGATCGCGTTTTGATTCAAGGTTGGGTGCGGACGCGCCGCGATTCGAAGGGCTTTTTCTTTCTCGAATTGAACGACGGTTCCAGTTTGAAGAATCTGCAAGTCGTGGTGAATAGCGACGTGCCCGGATTCGAGTCGCTCGATGCGATCAGCACGGGTGGATCCGTGTCGGTTGTCGGCAAGCTGGTTCCCTCGGAAGGGAAGGGGCAGACTTGGGAGGTTCAAGCTGCGGAAGTGACGCTCATCGGAGTTGCCGACGAGAATTTCCCGCTACAGAAAAAGCGTCACTCCATGGAGTTTCTTCGCGAGATCGCCCATTTGAGGCCGCGTACGAATCTGTTTGGCGCGGTATTCAGAGTGCGGAGTCGACTGTCATTCGCGATCCACCGTTTTTTTCAGGAACACGGGTTCTTTTACGTAAACACGCCGATCATCACTTCGAGCGACTGCGAAGGGGCGGGGGATTTGTTCAAAGTGACCACGCTAGACATGGACGCGCCGCCACGCTCCGAGGACGGATTCCTTGATTTCTCGAGCGACTTTTTTTCACAGCAGACTTACTTGACGGTGAGCGGTCAACTGGAAGGCGAAGCGTTCGCGACATCACTTGGGAAAATCTACACTTTCGGTCCGACTTTTCGTGCCGAGGATTCCAATACGTCGCGCCATGCCAGCGAGTTTTGGATGGTGGAGCCGGAGATCGCGTTTTGCGATTTGCAGCAAGACATGGATTGGGCGGAGGATTTCGTCAAATGGGTGGTTAAGGAAATTCTGGATACTTGTGAAGACGATCTAGAACTCTTCTTCAACTTCGTTGATAAGGGGCTTAAGGAACGATTGCAATTTGTCGTCGAACGGCCTTTTCACCGAGTGTCGTATACGGAGGCGGTAGAGTTGCTGTTGGCGACTGGGAAGAAGTGGGAGTATCCAGTCGAGTGGGGCGCGAATCTCCAATCCGAGCACGAACGTTACCTGACCGAGGAGCATTTCAAGAGCCCGGTCACAGTCTACGATTACCCGAAAGATATAAAGCCGTTCTACATGCGCGTTAACGACGATGGGAAAACAGTGGCCGCCATGGACGTGCTCGTGCCGGGAATCGGCGAGATCGTCGGCGGAAGCCAGCGCGAGGAGCGACTTGATATCCTGTTGGAGAACATGAAGAAGCACGGAATCAGCGAGATCGACTACGGCTGGTACGCGGACCTGCGTCGCTACGGCAGCGTGCCGCATTCCGGCTTTGGGCTCGGGTTCGAGCGCTTGCTCATGTTTGTGACCGGAATGGCGAATATTCGCGATGTCATACCATTCGCCCGCACGCCGGGCAATGCGTAGTCGAAATAGGCTATGCCGACGCCAATCCAGTTCTTTAATCGCTATACCGGCGAGGTCGAAACGGAGACTATCTATGGCGAGTCGTATTTGAGATGGACCTACGAAAATCCGTTCGGGCGCCTGGCGTTGAACGTGCTCGTTAAGCGTTCGCTTTTCAGCAACTTGTATGGCTGGCGGATGGATCGGCCGGACAGCAGAGACAAGGTGCGTCCGTTCATTGAGCAATATGGAATCGATCGGGACGAATGCCTGCGATCTGAAGATGAGTACGAGACGTTTAACGAGTTCTTTTACCGTGAATTGAAGCCGAGCGCGCGTCCGATCGCGACGGGCGAATCGACGGTGAGTTTCCCAGCGGATGGGCGCCATATGGCGATACCGGATTTGTCGCGTGTGGATCGAGTCTACGCGAAGGGCCAGGGGTTCGAGCTAGGGGCGTTTTTGGGGAGCGAGGAGTTGGCGAAAAGATTCGCGGGTGGCGTGGCAGTCATTTCGCGATTGTGCCCGGTGGACTACCATCGATTTCATTCGCCAGTGTCGGGCACGTTAATCGAGCAGAGGGAGATTGGCGGTTCGTTGTTCAGCGTCAGTCCAATCGCTCTGTGTCGAAAAGTTGGGTACTTGTGGGAAAATAAGCGTCTATTGACGGTGATTGAAAACGAAGTTTTCGGCCGTGTGGCCTTCGTCGCAATTGGCGCGACCTGCGTCGGTCGTATTCACATGACGCGGACGAAAGGAGCGACAGTTACGCGCGGAGAGGATCTCGGCTATTTCGCATTCGGCGGCTCGTGCGTGGCGACGCTATTCGAGCGAGGAAAAGTGGATTTGAGTAAGGATTTGATCGAACGCTCTGCCCAGACGGTTGAAGTGTACGCGAAGATGGGCGATGTGCTAGGAGAGTGGACGGGAATTGAAGAATGAAACTGTGAGGCTGAATGATATCCCGCTGAGCTCATAGGCGTCATTTTAAGCTGCAAACCGACGGTTCGCCGAGTGTAGGAGCCTGCTTGCAGGCGATCAGTTTCCCTGGGCGAGGGACAGAGAAATCGCCTGCAAGCCGACTCCTACATTCGTAACTCACTTAAGTTGACGCGTATAGGCTTGGCCCGGGGATGTCTTATAGCCGCGATTGCGACGAGGTAGATTCCGGTTGCGATCGAGTAGGTTCAATCGTGCAGGGCTTTACCCGGGCAAGTCCTTCTTTTGAGACTCTCGGAACGTCTCGGCCTTATCGAGCTTGCATCCACCGAATTCGACGCAGTCGTTACAGGTATTCAAGCGGATGCAATTGGGGTCGTTGGCCAAGCGTCGGCCCTTGTATACCTGGCCCACGCCGAAAACGGCCATGGCTGTCAGGCATCCCGCGCGGACGCAACGGGGCAGCCATTCGCGTCTGGACATCTTTTCATTCTGGGGCTTTGCCGTGTGAATCATGGCTGGTTGGGTTTAATGCGCGCGTCAGGTGGTTTTCTCGGATGGCGAAAAGATTCTCAGGCTGCGTTTGAATGGGTCCAGGGTTACGACATCGCCATTGGGACCGGAGGCAACATCGAATCCGCTTCCTTTCGAACAATCTCCGCAGGCCTTCTTTGCGAGCGCTTCATCCTCGACCAAATGTTCCGGTCCGGCCACGACGCCCTCGAACTCCCCAAATTCTGAATACAGGTGGAGCCGCGACAATCCCTTTTCGCTTGTGACGAACTCTCCGGTGGGAAGCTGCGAGAGAAACACGGGATTGCAGCAACCGCAGAAGGCGTCCGGCTGCATGCCGGCTTTGCCCCAGGCGCTTTCGAATCGACCGTCCATGGAGTAGGTCTCCACCCGCAACTTGCCCGGATTGGAGATGTGCAGCTTGAGGTCGCGTCCAACCACGAAATCAAAATAGGGACTCGGGACGTTGAAACCCGGGTTAATGTCTGACTTTTTGCCGAATCGGAATAGTTCTTCGCCCTTTTCGGCACTCAGGAC